>CAZMKX010000011.1:0-18107 GCA_964566375.1 uncultured Myxococcales bacterium | reverse complement strand
GACGGCTTCGCGGAGTGGCGCGCGGACGGCTGCTTTCCGGAGTCACCGTGCCCGGTCGATGCGCGCCGCTGATACCTCTGCAAGCGGCCCCGACAAGGGCTCGAGTCCGGGATCGGGCATCCTCGATTCACCGACCGCTCGTTCTTGTATACGCCGCCCGGTGTCGCGTGGTAGTTATCGTCGATGGGAAGAGCTCGATACCGCGTAGGTCGGTGGCTGGGGGCGGGGCTCGAGCTCGCGCTCGTCCTCCTCTTCGCGAGCCCGCGTCTATCGCGCGCGTTCGAGCCCTACACACACAATTTCACGGGTGACCAGGCCCGTGCTGACGCGATCGACGGCTTCGTCACGATCGAAGGCCGCGCGTATCCGGTGCGAAGTGAGGTCATGCAGGCGCTCCGGGACTGGCCGGAGTTCTACGACGCGGGTGTGATCGGGCCCGACATCTATCCCGACCTGCTCTACGGCTGGAACCTGATCCACACCTCGGACGGCAGCGACATCTTCGGCTGCGAGACCGTCGCGCCCGCGCCGCCGCTCTTTCTACCGGATCCGGCGGGCACCTGCGTGCAGAGTGGAAACACCGGCCAGTGGCTGAAGCTGGTGCTCGACAAGGCTTGGGCCGCGCAGGGCGATCCGAGCTATTCGGCGGTCCAGCGCGCGCAGATCCTGGCGTTCTCGTACGGCTTCCTCACGCACGCGGCCGGCGACTTGTGGGCGCACACGCTCGTAAACGACTTCGCGCGACAGCTCTGGCCGCCCCTTGGCGAAGTTCTGACCGACCAGGAGGCGTTGAGCGTTGCGCTGCGGCACAAGGCGGTCGAAGCTTATGTCGGGGATGCGACACCGTTCTACGACGGCAATCCGGATCGGACGGTCCTTTCGAACGGAGATGTCAGCGACAGCACGACGCCTCACCGCCGGTTCGATGCCCCCCACCGATTCCTCTTCGAGACGCTGATCGATCCGCTGGCAGAGACGCCGGCTCCGCCTACCGCGGACGGCGCCACGCGAGAGGCGACCATCGGCGTCTTCCTCAAGCTGCGGCGCGAGCTCGTGCGGATCCGGGCCTCGCTGCCGGCGCGGCCGGTCCTGGGCGCGCTCGCGGAGGTCATTGCGGAGCACGATCGCATCGACGGGATCTTCGCCGACGCGGCGGAGGCCTGCAGTGCGGGCGCAGGCGAGGGTGGATTCGTGCGCCAGGCGATCGAGTGCGTGAATGCGCTGGCAGAGCTCTCTCCGCCGTCCTTCGCCAACCGCGATGAGTACCTGAGCTTTCGGAGCGGTACGCGCAACGACTCGGCCGACGGCATCCTCGCGCGCTATCTCGGCGACTGGATCGCCAACATCGACGATGGCCTCGCGCACTGGGGCGAGCTGAGCCTGGCGCTCAATCGCGCCTACTTCGACCCGCAGGTCCGACGGGACCTGCAGAATCGCCCGAGCGATCCCGGCTGCGGCAGCCGCGGACCCGACGCGATCTCTGGGCCCCGAGCGGACTGCGAGAGCGCCGTGAAGTCGTACGCCGTCATCATCGATACGACGAACGACTTCGTGAACGACCATCTGCTGGAGATGCTCGGCGCCCCGGCGCAGGTCGGCGAGGTTCGCAGGATCCGCCAGCAGTTCGAGGCGAAGTTCGACGAGGCCGTCGGTCGGCTCGTGGGGCCGGCGCTCCTCGTCCTGAATCCGCTCATCGCCGCAGTCGACGCGATCCGCGACGACGCCCGCGAGCGGATTCGCGAGCACCTCGAGGAGCGCTTCGGCGTCGACGTCGACGACCTCGAGGAGTTCAGCAACGGCGCGGCGCACTGGCTGAATCTCGAGACGGTGACCATCACGGCCCCGCGGCTCGGCACGCAGACCTTCAGCCCGCTCTTTCAGCCCGGCGACCACGATCAGGTCGACGCGATCCTCGGCGTACCGGATTCGACACATCACGTTCCGTCGGATCCGTCGAATCCGAACGGTGGCGGGCTCGCCGACGACGCCACCTTCGACACCGCGCGCTTTGCTCCGCTGGCCAACACGATCACGCTCGCAAAGCTGCTTCTTCTGGACGGCCCCACGGTCGATCAGGCGCTCGGTGACATCCTCGTCGACCGCGGCGTTCTGAACGAGGCTGCGACGGTCCGGACCTATGGGGCGCTCGAGAGCGGTGAAGCGCCGGCCAACGTCATGGTCGACGCGCTGACCGGCTCGCCTTGGCTGCGCTCGATCACGTCGGACCACTCCTGGCGGAACGATGCACTGGGCCAGAACTTCTTCGACTTCCCGCACGTGAGAGGCGGCACCGGACAGTTCCCGATCTGGGAGTCCTGCCTGCTGCGCCCGTCGTTCCGCGTGCTCTTCAGCGACTGGGAGAATCCGCCGGTGGGGGGATTCCCCGAGCGCGGAGACCTGCCCTCCGTCGACCCCGCGAGCGATCCCGAGGCGCCGGTGATCGAGCTCGCGATCACGGGCCGGACCTTCGACGACGGGACGACGCTCCATATCGGACACGACAACGAGCTCAGCCTGAGCGCCAGTGATGGACCCGGCTTCACTCCCGACCACGTCGCGCTGCGCTATCGCGTGCGGCCCGAGGGCGCGGAGCCGGGCGATTTCACCGAAACGGGAGCCGCCACGGCGTTCTCGATCGAAGGGCCCGACGGCGTCTATCTCGTCGAGTATCAATCACAGGACCCGTGTCACACGTTTGCGGACGAGGGCACGGATGGGAGCGCGGATCCGCTGCCGCCTGGCACGCTGCAGACGCTGCGAGTCACCCTCGCGCTGCTCGGGACGGATGGCCAGGATCGCCTGGTCGGCACCCCCTCCGACGACATCATCCTCGGCCTCGGCGGAAACGATCGAATCTTCGGTCGCGCCGGACGCGACCAGATCCGCGGTGGACCCGGAAACGACCTGAGCCGCGGCGGTGACGACGACGACCTCCTCTTCGGCGAGGAAGGGAACGACCGCTTGTTCGGACGAGGTGGGGACGACGAGCTCGACGGCGGCCCGGGCGACGACAAGCTGCGCGGCGGAAGCGGAAACGACCGGCTCGACGGAGGGGAGGGGATCGACAACCTCGGGGCGGGCGGCGGCGTCGACGATCTGGACGGCGGTCCCGGCCGGGACCGCCTCAACGGCGATGCCGGCACCGACGCCTGTGCGACGGGCGCCGAGAACGACAAGTTCAAGAGCTGCGAGCAGATGTACTGACCCCCGGCGGGAGCCGCGACGCGCCCGTGCACCGTGCCGTGACCGAGACCGCGCGGCGCCACTCGCGACCTGCCACGGCACCGAATTCCGCTAGTCTTCGCCCCCGCACGCGCCCGTAGCTCAGCTGGATAGAGCAGCGGACTTCTAATCCAAGTTGTTGCCTAGCGTGACACTCACTGACGCTTCGTGAGATCGGACAATGAAGACCTTGCGCGTGGCTCTCTGCACTCACTGTCCATAGACAGATCTCAAAAACCTCAGTTTGGCACACTGGCTCGCACACCCCGCCGGCCGACGGCGGTCTCGGCGGCCTTCGAGGCGGCGCGTTTACGGGGCTGATTGAATTCGCCACTGTGCAGGTATGGCCCGAACACCGACGAGGCGTCCGCGATCTCCGAGAACGTGGCGCGAAGCGGCGGCGACTGCACTGCGGGAGCGAGAGAAGCGCGGCAGTGTGCGAGTCGAAATCGCCGCCGACCAGTGGCCGGCCTTCCTAGCCAAAGCGCGTCGCGCAGATGCGCAGAGGAAGAGGGAGTTCGCTCGAGCGGCCGAGGAGACCGAGGTCCTCGCGCAGGAGCTCTTTCTTGCTGAGATAGTCGAGCTGGCGCCGTGGATCCTCGAAGAGCTAGCCGGCGCTCGGGACCGGGTTCGCGACAATCATCTGACGAAGCTCGGCCTGAATCCCGCAGCTGCCTTGGGCCGGGCGCTGACGAAGTGGAAGACGGCTTCCCGCCTGACAGCCGACTGGGCGCTTCCTCTCGCACGCCGGACTCTTGGGCTCTGGGCGCGCGACCCTTCGGCGGAGCATCCTCGTCGGTGGGCGCTCGAGCGCAACCGCCTCACGTCAGAGCGTCCGGCGAGCACGAGGCCGAAGATGATCGGCGCGCTCGACAAGCGGACCCTCGAGCGCGCAGCGCGGGACCTTGTAAGTGTCCAGATCCTCAAAGAGCCGATCTCGATCATCGCGCCGGGAAAGATCAGGCGCAAGACGCTTCTGGGATTCGCGGAGCTCATCGGGCTGAAGCTCGCGCCCGCGAAGCGAGGCAGGCCAAAAAGACTCCGAACGGTGTAGATACCTGATTTCCGGGTCTATGCGTTTTCACGAGCACTGAGCGCTTCTACAATCGAAAGGGTTGTGGAGGTCTCAAAATGCTCGAGAAGCTCGTAACTGCGGAAGAGATCGCCGACTCGATCGGGATCCGGGCGGCGCATCTTCTCACGCTCGCGCGCGAGGGGATTGTTCCTTGCGTTCGCTTCGGCCGCCGTGTTCGATTCTCGCCGAGTGCAATCGAGAAGTTCGTCGCAGACGGCGGCGAGGCGCTCGCTGGCGGTTGGCGAAGAGAGGCGCCCGAATCGGATCGGCGCAGCGCGTGACCGCCGCCGAATCCCGAGCGCGGGCGCGCGACCTCGAGCTCAGCGACATCGCCTGGTCCAGGGCCGACGTGCTCCTCGAGCTCGCCAACCTGACGATCGATCCACGGCTCCGCCGCGTGCTCGTGTCGCGCGCGGAGGCTTGGTCCGACGAGGTCGACGGGCTTCGTACCCTGGTCGATAGCGGCCTGATCGATAGTGGGGACGGGCCCGAGTTTCTCGCAGAGCTCGCGCAGCAGCTGGCGCCGACCCTGTCGACGGCGACGCTGGCCGTGACGCTTCGCTCGGAGAACCGCGCGCGAGTCCGGCCGCCGATTCGTGCCCAGATTATCGACGACATCGTGGCCCGCGTTCACGCTGAAGTCCGGCTGCGGGGTGCCGCGTGATCTCGCTCCCGACACGAATGCACGCCGGGACCGACGAAGAAGTCCCAGCTTCACTACGGGTAGTCGGCGGTGGAAGAAGCGCCCGCGCCCGGACGCCGATCCTTCGGCGCGTTTCTGACGTGGAGGCGGAAGAGGTTGCCTTCCTTTGGAAGCCGTACATGCCGGAAGCGAAGCTCGTCATGCTCGACGGCTACGAGGGCGGCGGTAAGACGTTCGCCGCACTCGAGCTCGCCAGCGCTCTGTCCCGTGGGCGCCAGCTACCGGATTCTACGGGTCGGCCGAGCGGTGCCATCCGCGAGCCACGCAGCACGCTCTACGTCGCGGCCGAGGATGGGATCGGCGACACCCTGCGCCCTCGCTTGGAGCTGTCCGGCGCTGATCTCGACCAGATCATCGTCCTCGATGGCTTCGTCGAGAAGAACGGCGCCATCGGCTACTTCACGCTCAGCGACATCGACGTGCTCGAGGCAGCTATCGCGCAGGTGAATCCGGCGCTCATGGTGCTCGACCCAGTCTTCGCCTTCTTGGACGTCGACGGGCACAAGGCCAAGGAGATTCGCCCCGTCCTCACTCGCCTCGCGGCACTCGCCGAGAAGTATCGAGTCACTGTCCTCATGATCCGCCATCTCCGAAAGGCTGCGGCGGATCGCGCTTCGCACCGCGGAGTAGGCTCAGTGGACTTCTCTGCGGCATGCCGGAGCGTCTTGGTGCTGGCCGAGGATCCCGAAGACGATCGCCGGCGCGTGATAGCTCACGCAAAAAGCAACCTCGCGCCTCGCGGCCCGTCGCTCGCCTTCACAATCGAGGACGGCGTGCTCACCTGGGCAGGGCTCGCGAGCATGAGCGCGGACGAGCTCCTCGAATCTCGCGAGCAACGTGAACGGCGCGGCGGTCATCGTCCTCGCGACGAGGCGGCCGAGTTCCTGCGAAGCCTTCTCGGGGACATGCCCAAGACTCAAGGGACGGTCGAGCGCGAAGCCAATGCCGCGGGGATCTCGTTCCGGACCGTCCGTCGTGCGAAGGGCGAGCTTGGCGTCCGGTCGCGCCGCGTGCGAGCCGAGGGGGGGGCCTTCGAGTGGGTGTGGTCGCTTCCAGGGGTGCGCGATGATGCGTGACTCGACGATCAAGATGGCCAGTTCTCTACGGTGGATATCTTGGACTTCTTGGCCTTGTTGGCCTTCTAGCTACATGGCCAAGCGGGCCAAGGCGTCCACCTGGCAATGCCGTACACGTGGACACCTTGCTCGAACGGAGGCTGCGCCGCATGCCCCGCTCTGCGCCGTCCTCGCTCTCATGGCCGTGCCGGAGCTGGAGCAGCTGGTGCGCGGACTTGGGCTGAGCGCACTGACTCCACGCCGCGCGTCCACGGCTCTGAGACGATCGGGGAGCGCGTCGCGGATCCTGAATCCGCACGTCAGGCGGCCGCAATCCCTCGCCGAATCAGGAGACGTACCGGTCGAGGCGACGCCGTGTGTGCCAGATCGTGTGCCAGCGCCTCCGGCGAGACCGTGATGCCCGCTCCCGGCTACAAGCACGATGAGAAGACGCGCGCCCGAATCGGCAAGGCGAGCCGCAGAATGTGGGAGCGCCGCCGCCAGGCCGGCACGGTCGCGCTCGCGGACATCCGCATGCTCGAAGCGACGAACACCGCCGCGCCCTCGCTGCGGCCGTTCCTCCCCGTCGTGCGCGACGTCTACCTGGACCTGCTCGAGGACCAGGGCGGCGTCGACAACGTCCCGACGGCGCGGAAGGCGATGCTGGACTCGCAGGCTCGGCTTCACCTCGTCGAGCTCGCCCTCGGCCTGCGCATCGCGCAGGACCCGACCGACCTCGACGCGATGGCCCGCCTGACTGCCGTCGTGAACACGCGCCGCTCGCTGCTGGTGACGCTCGGGCTCGACCGCATCGCCCGCGAGATCGAGCCAGACTGGACCGACGCCCGCGTCCATGCGGCCGAGGATGCCGCGGGCGTCGCGCGCGGGACGTTCTTCGGTTCGCCCCCCGTGCAAGCCGAAAATCGCGCTGCGGGCCCGAATCCTCGCACCCAGGGTGTGGGTTGATGTCGGCTCGAACTCGCGCGAAAGGGTCACCAACGAATGCGGCAGAGGCATGGAACCTGTGCGAGCCGTAGACATGGAATCGGCACGGTCTCAGCTCGAGTTGGGTGGCCGCTCACTTCGCCCCGGCCAAGATTCCTCCACAAGCTTGCTTCTCAGTGGCATGGGCCAGGACTGCATCCATCGTGAGAGCGGTGATGTCGGGGTTCCGGACGACGAGAGTCAGCTCTTCCCCATTAACCCAGAGTCCGCGCGACGTGCCCTTGTCGAGTGGCACATCGAGCTGCCACCCGCCGCCGCCCAGGAGCATGCCGATTGGAGTCTGCCCCTCCGGGCCAACCTTGGAGGTCAAGCACATTGTGAAATCGGTCACGGTGAACGTTGGGGACACGGAAATCCGTTGGACAGAACCTGTGCGCGGGCCGATCTGCAAGGCGAAGCACAGCCCCTTGGGGCAGTCGCCGACGAACGTAAGGGGTCCCCCGAGTTCGCCCAGCCGATATGTGCGAAGCATCCAGACGCGATCACCGTAGTACTCGAGCACTGGCGACATAGCGCGGACCGCAGCGAGGTCCTTTTCAAGTTCGGCTTTCTGCGCGTTGAGGGCCTGCGCGCGGCTCTCGGCCTCGGCCGCTCGAGACTGGGCGGTTCCCTTGTCCGTCTCGGCCTGCGCCTTTGCCGTTACGGCCGCGTTGGTTTTCCCGAGCGCGTCCAGGAATCCAACCAGCAGCGTGAGAACCGCTGCGGCGAGAATGGAGGTCGCCATGCGCCAGGTGTCCAAACTCACGCGGAGTGCACCGAACTCGGAAGACTCTCTGGCCGAGTGGCGTTCCAGAAAGGTCGAGCTCTCGATCTGGCTCGCCGCGCCGGTCTCTTGGCTGGCAGGAGTCGGGCTGGCGACGTCTCTGGTCTGGCTGCTTACCTGATCGCCGGCCTCTCGCACCGAATTCTCGGGTGCGGCGGGTGGCTTCTCAACCTCCGACAAAGTGTCCCTTTCGTTGCTGCCGCTTCACTTGAGCGTACAGGATCTAGGTCGCGATGAGCGGTGTCTTCTGCCCTATCCGAATCGGCGGCTTCTCCGTCGAGCGCGATGTCGAGCCTCGAGACGCCGATGCACCGCCCGTCGTCCGAATCGTTCTCGACCGCTGCAAGCTCGAGGTCGAGACGGCCGTCGCATTCGTGCTCCGCGGCGATGAGCGGCGGCTCGCGGTGGCCCAGCTCCGCCTTCTCGCCGAGCTCGAGCCGGGCGAGGTGCACCTCGACGCCGTCGGGCAGTTCTCCGCCGTCGCCCGCCGGCACGCCGCCGCAGACGGCTCCGTGACGCTCGAGCGCTTCGACCTCGCCCTGGTCGAGAAGCCCGAGATCCCTCTCGACCATGCGGATGCAGTCGCGGACGCGATCGAGTGGCTCGTCGCGCTGGGCGGGTATCCCCCGGCTCTCTCACGACTGCCGCATCCCAACGAAACGAAGGAATCCTCTCGATGACCGACGATCTCAAGAGCCCTCCGAATTCGGCGCCCGTCGCGATCCTCGATCAGCGACGACCGGGGTTCGACCCTGAACTGCTCCGCGATCTCGAGCAGGTCGCCGGCCAGGAGCCCGCAGAGGCGAAGCGCTTCTTGCGTCCGCGCGCCGCGGAGCCGATCGCGGTCAGAAACGAGCGGTGGGCACGCTTCTATCTCACCCGACGCCTCGCGCATGCGCTCCAGACGATCGCCAGCGAAGTCTTCGCCCGCGAGCCGCGAATTCACCTCGAGGGCGCGCTCGCCGAGAGCCCGGAGTGGACGCGCATCCTGAAGATGATCGTCAGCGCGATGCAGGCCGCACTCGAACGTGCGCTCTTGCACGGCGAGGCTCAAGTCCACGTCGCGTTTCCGCGGAAGCCGGCGGGAGCGCGCGTTGAGAGCCTCGCCGACGCCGACGCTCTCGGGCTTCGCGATCCTACCGTTCTCGTGCTCGAGCCCGGGGAGCTCCGCGACTTCGACGCCGACGCGAACGGCGCGCTGCGTTGGGCGACGATCGGCCAACGTCTGACGCGCCGATCCTCTCCTCTCTCGGCGGCGACCTCGAGCGAGCGGAGCTGGACCGTGCTCACCCCCAACGCCTGGGCGGTCTACGTTCACCGTGAGGATGAGAGGGCCACCGCCTCGTCGGACAAGGCGAACGCGACGCTCGAAGCCAACGGTGCGCACGCATTCGGGCGCGTTCCACTTGCACGGCTTTCACTCCCGGCCCGCCTCGCCTTGGGAGTGCAGCTTCTCCCGCTCGAGAAGCAACTCATCGAGCTCGACAACGCCCTCTCGTGGCAGGGCTTCATGAGCTTGTACGCGATGCCCGTCGTGAAGACATCGAAGGGCTTCGGCCAGGTCATGGGCGAGGGCTATGCGATCGTCCTCGAGCCAGGCGATAGCTTCGATTGGGCGGAGCCGAAGGGAACGGCGATCGAGCTGTTCGCCCGACACCGAGATGCGCTGCGCGAGGAGCTCTACCGCGTCGCCCACGTTCTCGCGCTCGGGATCGGAGCGGACGCTTCGACGGCCGGCCGTTCCGGGGAGTCGAAGCGCCAGGACTGGAGGGCAACCGAACACACGCTCGCGCACCTCGGCGCGCTCGTCCGCGACCTGGCCGTCGATCTCGTCGCTCTTGTAGCGGCTGGTCGGGGAGAGAAGGTGCGCGCGACGGTGTCGGGGCTCGACAGCTTCGATCTCGAGGGCGTCGCGAAGCGACTCGAGGAGCACCTGCTCGCCGATTCGCTGATTCGGTCGCCGCAGTGGCGCGTCGAGCGCGGCCGGTCGCTCGCGCGCCGAGTGATGCCGGAGCTCTCCGAGGAGTCCCTCGCGACAATCGACGCCGAGCTCGAGGCCGCGAAGGACGAAGACGGCGTTGAGCTGTTGCGCGATCTCGACGAGGACGGCGACGAGTGAGTCGCGACGCCTTCGCCACCTATCGCCAGAACGCCCAAGGCGTGTGGTTTTTCCGTGCTGAGCGGGAACGCCTGCGCACCTGGGAAGCAGTCGGCTCCGCGATGGCGCGCGATCCATGGGAACGGAAGTTCCTCGAGATCGCCGACTCGCCGGAGACGCGCTCGCTCATCTTCGAGGGGCCGCGCGGCTTCGGGAAGAGTACCCTGGCGGCAGCGATTGCCGTCGAGCGACTCGCGCTCCGCCCTGGGCATCTCGTTCTGATCGGCGCAAAGGACGAAGATCAAGCCCTGATCGTCCTCGAGGAGGTGCACGGCTTCATCGAGCGTGATCCGGTGCTAAGGCGCGAGCTCACCGTGACGCGGTACGGTGTCACGTACGATGCGATCGGGAGCGAGCTCCGCATCATTACCGCGGATGCTCCCGGCTCCTACGGGTTCGGTGCAGGATCGTTTACGTTCATCGGCGACGAGCTCTGGTGCTGGCCGAGCCGCGACCTTCCCAACGCCTTCCTCTCAGCGTTGGGCAAGGCTCCCGGCTCACAGGTCATCTTCCTCACGAATTCGGGGAGCGTCGGTTCCCCGGCATGGGAGCTGCGCGAGCTTCACCGGCTCTCGACCGACCCCGGCGTGCGCTTCTACGCACCGGCGCTCGAGGGCGCGCGTCCTTCGTGGCTTGATGCCGAAGAGCTCGAGCGCCAGAGGCGCATCCTTCCCGAGAAGGAATTCCGGCGACTGCACCTCGGCGACTGGCTCGCCGGCGATGATCTCGCATTCCCCGCCGCCGCGATCGGTGGGTGCGTCGTCTCCGAAGAGTCGCCCTGGCGTAGCGAGTGCGGCGTCGCCCTCGGCGTAGATCTCGGGAAGGCGCACGACTACAGCGTCGTCCTCGCGCTTGATCTCGCGACGGGCGAGGTCCGAGACGTCTGGCGCCATCGCGGGGTCGAGTTCAACCTCGTTGCCCGGGCTGTGGTCGAAGCGCGTCGAGCCTGGGGCCCGGGTCCGCTCTTCGTCGACGAAACTGGTCTCGGCGCCCCGGTTCTCGACGTGATCGCCGAGCACCTCGGGGCCGGCTACCGAAGGCTGTCGCACCGCGACGTCGGCGACGGAGGCGGCGTGCGTGATGTCGGCCGCGCCGTCTACGGCTTCGCGCTCGGCAATGACGTGAAGACCCGCCTCATCCGAAAGCTCCAGGTCGACCTCGAGCGCCGACGGCTGAAGATCCCGCGGCGGTTCGAGGTGCTGCTCGACGAGCTCCGAAAGTTCCGAGAGACCTACACAGCGACGGGTCGGCCGCAGTTCGGAAATCCCACGGGCTCTGACCAGCACGACGACTGCGTAATCGCCCTCGCTCTCGCGGCGTTCGCCTTCACCGACGAGACCCGATCCGCCGCCGACCCCGTGCTTCGCCGCATCGACCTGGCCGAGCGCCGTGACGTCGGCCTCGCACTACAGCCACTTCTAGGCCCTGATGGCCCAGCGGACGCGGGCTTTCGATCCTATCGCTCGTCGCTCCGAGATCGGGCGCGGCTCGAGCGGAAGCGCGAGCTCCAGCTCGTAGGCGAAAGCGAGTACCGCCTTCTCAGCACCCGCGAGCTGCCGTGGCCCGGATGGGCCGAGTTCGACGCAGCGCATCGCTTCTAACCCCCGAGGAGTTCCCGATGACCCACGAAGAGTTGACCGAGATCGTCGACCCGCTGAGAGAGCTCAGCCCACTCGAGCTGCACCACCGGCTCCACGATCTCCACCTACCTGAACATCTGGAGCGTCGCGTTCGCGCCGAGCTCCAGAAGCGCCGCCAGGTCGAGATCGTCGACCGGGCGTTCGCCGACGGCGGCCTGATGGCGAGCGGGAGCTCGATCGACGAGGTCGTCGACGCTATCTTCGGGCTCGCGCCGGTGACGAAATGAGCGAGCCGGCGAACAAGCGAGAGGAGCTCGCGGCCCGCGAACAGGCGGCCCGCGTGGAGCTCGCGAAGCACGAAGCCGGGCGGAACGAGCTGACCCGGATCGAGCGCGACCTCACGTCGAAGATCGCGACGCTCCTGCCCCACGAGAGCCTCAAGATCCGGGGCGAACTTCGTGACGTCCTCGAGGCGATCACTGACGCGACCGGGAGGCTCGAGCAGGCGCAGAAGCGTGTTGCCGAGGCCGAGCGGGAGCTCCGGGAGCACGACGCCCGCCTAGTCAGAGAACGACTGACTGTCGAGTATGCCCGCGTCCGGGGCGAGCTCATCGCCGAGCTCAAGGTTGCGGAACCCCTCTACGTGAAGCTCGACGCGATCGCCCGCGAGATCTCGAAGGTGGTCATGTCGGAGCTCGGGAACCGTCGCGCGCTCAACCTCGCACCGGCTGGGATCGGCGTGGTCGACGGCGAGATCCGGCTTCTCGAAGGCCAGCCGTGGGCAGACGGATGACCAAACCGGCCACAAGCCCGCGCGCGACGAAGCTGGTGCGAGAGCACTACCGGGAGATCCTCGTCCTCGAGCGCGACGAGCTCGTCCGACTGCGCTCGATCTACGAAGCCGTCCGGCGCGACGCTCTGGCGAGACTTGCCGAGGCGCCGGCCGAGAGATTCACAGCCCAGCACCTGCGCTACTCGATCATCCAGATCGAAGCGGGACTCGCGGCGATGAGTCGCCGGCTCAACGAGCAGGGAGTCCGCGCGGTGCGCCTCGCGTTGAGGAGGGGAGTCGTGCACGCCCTCGAGGAGATCGCGCAGTACGAGCCGAAGTTCGCCGGTGTCGCGGGCGCGATTCGGCTGGATGCCCTCCGTCGGATCGTTGAGCCCGAGGGCCTTCTGCTCGACCGCTACGAGGCGAGCGTCGCGCGCTTCTCTGCGGAGCTTCGCGGTGACGTTCAGCGCCGGCTCAGGGTGCACCTCGTGCGTAGGAGCTTCATGCGCGAAGTCGTGCAGGACTTCGCCGGAAAGCTCGGGAGCAGCGCGATCTCGGGCGCCCGCTATAAGGCAGAGCGCATCGTGCGAACCGAGTTCCACAACGCGCTGAGCGCTGGCAACCACGCCGCTTTGGAATCGGCCGCCGAGGTGCTGCCTGGCCTGAAGCGCCAGTGGGATGCCATGCTCGACGCGCGCACCTCGAGCATCTGTCGATCGCTCGACGGCCAGGTGGTCGGGATGCGCGAGCTCTTCCGTGCGGAAGGTCGCGAGCTCGTCGGCCCGCCCGCGCATCCAAATTGCAGGTCGAGGGCCGTACCCTGGCGCGAGGAGTGGGCCGAGCTCGAGCCGCAACCCGTCGAGCGCTCGAAGGGCTCGAAGCTCGCGGACGGCGACGGGCTCGCGCGGGATCTCGCGCGTCTGAAGTCCATCACCGCCGGGCTCCCGGCGGCGCAGCGCGCGATGCTCGAGGCCGAGCTCGCCGATCTGAGTCCCATTGTTGAGCTAGCGCGATGACGCCACGCGGAGGGTCGAACGATGCGTAAGGCAAAGCTCCGCCGCCTGGTCGAGGAACTCGTCGGGGAGAAGCTGCGAGAGCTCGCCCGACGGCGCCTAGATGCTGCAACGGCTCGCGTCGAGCAAGTCGTCCGGGATCATGCGGCGGCGAGGGCGTCAAAGGCCGAGCGACCGAGCCTGCACCGGAATCTCGCGCGGCTCGAGCAGCTCGTCGCTAAGCGTGGCGCCCGGCTTGTGCCGGCGCCGGTGACGGCGCTCGCCCGAAAGGTCGCGTTCCGCCTCGGCCGGATCTTCGACTACTCGACGCCCGACGAGCTTCCAGACTTCGAGTGGCTCCCCGGAACGCCCGACAAGGTTCGCGACGAGATCAGGACAACGTGGCGCTCGGTCGCGCAGCAGCTCGAGTCCGATCTATCGAAGCCGAACGGCGACTAGTTTTCCAGAATTTCTACCTATGCACCCAGGGGTTGTACCCTGGCGACTTAGGTGGAGCGTGGGGCGGATACCCGATTCAGCTCAACGGTTTCGGATCGGCACGGGGCGTGCACGAATGGGCACACTCGACCGCGCTGAGCCCGTAACCCTTTTCGGCTAGACATAAATCATCGCAATTTGGCTAGACAGTATTCGGGAGCAGGATAGGATGAAACGACGTACGGCGAGCCGCGGACCTGGTCGTCCGAAGCTCAAAAAGGGACAGGCACGGAGCGTGAAGCTGATGGTGAGGTTCACCGAGTCGGAATTCACAAACCTGCGCCGAGCAGCCGGCGACATCGCCCCGTCCACGTACACGCGCGAGCTCGTGCTCCGCGCGCTGAAGAGGAGAAGGTAGGTGGCGACACCGAAGTTGATGAAGCTGATCAACCCGAACAGAGGGAGGATGGAGTGTCGGATCTGCGGTGCGGTACACACGGCTAATCTCGTCGGGGGCGGTCATTACCACCGCGGATCCTGGCAGTGCAGCAATGGCTGCCGCCTGCCGCTCGGCTGGTCGGTGGCCCGCTGGGACAATCTGCCGCCCGACATGAAAGAGGCAGCGATGATGGTCAGGAAGACGGAAATCCGCATACGACGGAAGCTTGTCGCACGCTACGGCAACCTGAGGCTGACGCGATGACCCGCCCAGCCGTCCGCAGCGCCCGCCGACGGTCTAGCTGCGCCGTGCTTAGGCCGACGATTGACGAGCTCGACTCCGAGGCGCGGATCGTGGCGTGCATCGGTCGAGCCGAGGTGATGGGCAGGAGCGGAGACTTCGCGGAGCTTTGCGAGAAGTCGCTGGCGGTACTCGAGTCGATAGCGGAGAAGCGATGAGTAGGGGAGAGAGATCGGGCCTAGTCGCTCTCTTTGCGCTCATACTCGGCGCTGCTCTCGGGATCGGGCATCTTGACCTCAGCGCCCCGCTCGGCGAGGGGGCGACCACCGAGCCGATGCAGACGTCGCCGGGTGCCAAGCTCGCGGTGGATGAGAAGACCTACGGGGAGGCGGTGGATCAGGACGCTGCGGCCGCAGAGACGGAGAAGATTGTCGAGTGCTTCACGACGCGGATCACCGCCTGCGCGAACTACCACATGATCGAGTTCGTCCGCGCGGCGAATGGGCGGTTGCAGCTAGAGGCCGCTGAGATTATTTCAGAAGGCGATCGCGCCTCTAGGCTCTCGGACCTGGAAGAGCTAGAACGCGACAGCCGTAGACTCTTCAGCAGCTGCAAGCGCGCGGCGCAGCGTTCGTGCTTCGAGAAGGACTTCGGGCGATGAGGACCAAGCCCCGGCGCGCCAAGTACCGCGATCCCCTCTGCTACCCCGGACTGGAGGGAGCAGCGCTCGCGACGCCTGAAGCGTTGAGTGACGTGTAGGCGGAGGGATGGTCGACGAAGGACTACAGGTGCCCGGACCGAGCGTTCCGGAGAATCAGCCCAAGCCAGCGCAGCACCCGCCGGTGAGATGGCGTCGTTTGCGTCGTCATCTTCGTCGGGCGGGATGGCGATTCCTTGCATTGTTGTCCTCGGCAATCGTCTCGATCCTTGCCTTCATTGCAGGGCAGGTGACTCAGCCGAGTCTCGGCTCGATAGGCGAGCGCATCGCGGCGTGGGCAGACGGCCGGCCGTGGGGTCCACATCTCACAGTCGAGTTCCTCCGACAAGACCCCGACGGCGCGATCTGGCTCGACGTCGAAAATACAGGAACGAGAACCTCGCGAATCATCCGCATGGAACTGTGCGCCACTGAAAAGTGGCTGCTGTGGGATCCTGTACTTGTGAAGCCAGGCGGAGGCGACCAGCACATCGTCTACCGGAATCCGCACTGGCGAGAACCGGGTGAGGATTTCATCTGGAACCCAACACCAAACTTGATCGAGTGGAAGAGCGATGAGTCGTTGTTCCTGTCGTGCTCAGTCGAAGCAATCTATCAGCCGGACGACAATCAGAGAGTGATAAGCCGAGGCGAAACAAAGTCGATTCGGTTTGAAAGTAACGATGCGCTGTCCACCGTCGTTTCGTTCGACAGCTTTCAAAAGTCGATGGGAATGGGTGGTAACGGGAACTGCCCGATCACAGTGCGAGCAAACAATTACTGGACTGTGCTTGCTCCAACATGTCGGCTGAACGCAGAGGCTACGGTCGAGCAACTCGCGCCAACGGCGAGCGACACCTCGGCGCCAGCGATCCAATCGACTCCCGATCCGAAGCACGCTGAATGACCAAACGGCACCATAAGTGGGCGATGCCGAGATCGAAGCATCCACCTGCTGGCGCGAGCGTCGACCGACTGACACCCGGGGGTAGCACCTGATGGCACGACGAGCCGGGCTGATAGAGCAACGTGGCGAAGGGAAGTGGCTCGTTCGGTGGTTCGTCGGCCTCGACCCCGAGACCGGTAAGCGGCAGTACCACTCGAAAACAGTGACGGGCTCGAAGCGAGAGGCGCAGAGCATCCTTACGGAGAAGCTCAGCGAGATCGACAAGGGAACCTACGTGAAGCCGACCCGCGCAACCGTCGCGGCGGCGCTCGATCTTTGGCTCGAGGCGCTCAAGAAAAGCGACAGGAAAAGCGGCGAGCAGAAGCGCTCAGCGCGCACCCTCGCGGACTACCGGATGATCGTGGACAAGCGCATCAAGCCGAGGCTCGGACACAAGAAGTTGCAGGAACTCACCGGAGTGGAGATCAACGGCTTCTACGAGGCCCTGCACGAATCGGGTCTCGCGCCTCGGACCGTCGCCTACACGCATGCCGTCCTTCGGGCATCCCTGCGATGGGCTGCGGGACCGGGCCTGCTGCTAACGCTCTCTCCGATGAGGCACGCCGAGGCTCCGCCGCAGGGCAGCGGATCGAAGCGCGCCAGCGCGTTGTCGGCGCCTCAGGTCCGAGCCTTTCTGGAGGCGGCGAAGGGAACCACGCACTTCGCGCTCTTCGCGCTCCTGTTCGGAACTGGATGCAGACCGGGCGAGGCGCTCGCGCTGCGCTGGTCGGATCTCGATCTGGAAAGCGGCGTCGCTCGAATAGAACGAACCCTTTCTCGCCCGGGTGGCGCGTACGAGATGCGCCCGCCGAAGACGGACAATTCGACGCGCGCCCTGCCGCTCTCGGCTGGCTTGGTGCGCGCCCTTCGCGAGCACCGCGCGGTCCAGGCCGAGCACCGGCTCTCGCTAGGATCCGCTTGGCAGGACGGGGATCTGGTCTTCCCTGGTCCGTGCGGCGAGCCAGCCGACGAGATGGCCATCTACCGCCGGCAGTTCCTCAAGCTGGCCCGGGTCGCGCAGCTCCCGATCGGAACGCGGCTCTACGATGCCCGCCATACTTTCGCGACACTCGCGCTCACCGGAGGAATCCCCGTGCACGAGGTGTCCAAGATCCTCGGACACTCCACCGTGACGCTCACGCTCAACACATACTCGCACCTACTGCCTGATCGAGCAACAACGGCGACCGACGCCGTCGGTGCCGCGATCTTCCAGCGACAGTAGCTCCGTGAATTGTGAGTGAGATTGAAGTTGACTTGGCCCCCTGCATCGGCTTTGCTGGAAGGCAATTACGCAACTCGGGAGGCTTCGATGCTACTTCGGCTCGCTGTACTATCGCTTGTCCTCGTTCTCGGTTTCGGTGCTTCGGCAGCCGATAATCCGCCGACTGCAAATCCCGGAACTCCGGAGGCCGGCCAGACCGTAGATCCATCAGCTACGCAAGCGACGGAGGAGGTGGAGGCGGGAGCGGCTGACTGCAGAACCGGCGGGGTCAAGTGCACCAACGGCGGCTGCTGCTACGACAAGATGAAATGCTGCAAGAACGGAACCGCCTGCTGCAAGTAGCGACCGCGCTCACAGCTAGAGCGTAGACTAGCCGCCGCACCTATTGGAGCGCGGGATAGCTTGGGACGGCCCAAACTTGCGTGATTGCAGAGTCTGGTTGGTAACGGGGTGTGGTTTGTCGGGGTCGTCGAGACTTCAACACTCGTAGGCGGACGGTCGTACACGGCTTCGCGAGTGGAGGAGCTCCGTCCTGACCCATCTTTTGCCGTGCGGCCGTAGGGCACCAACGCCTGCAACGTAGATGTCCGGCACCCGCACGCCCGTCTCGATCTTCGCCATCGGGCGTTAGCCATCGGCACAGGCTAGATTCGGGCACCCAACGGCAGGGCTTCGCACACGACTGGCACACCAACGGAAGTTCGGCGGTCCAGTTGAGCAAGCTAAGTCTGTGGATTCTCTTGCACGCGCCCGTAGCTCAGCTGGATAGAGCAGCGGACTTCTAATCCGCAGGTCGC
>CAZMKX010000010.1:15209-18438 GCA_964566375.1 uncultured Myxococcales bacterium | reverse complement strand
GACCGCGACCTGGCGCGTCGCCGAGTACGTCGAGCGGGCCTGACTCAGTCCGCGCGCCAGTCCGCGTCGATCTGCACCGCGCCGAGCGACGCGCGCTGGCCGCCATCGACGATCAGGCAGGCGCCCGTGACGAACGACGCCTCGTCCGAGGCGAGGAACAGGATTCCGTTCGCGATCTCGTCCGGATCGCCGAAGCGCCCGAGCGGAATGCAGCGTTCCATCGCCGCTCGCGCGCGCGGGTCGGCGAAGGCGGCGATGGTGTTCTCGGTGGCGACCACGCCCGGCGCCAGCGAGTTCACTCGCACGCCGCTCGCGGCCGCCTCGATCGCCGCGGTGCGGGTCAAGTTCTCGAGCGCGGCCTTGGCGCTCGCGTAGGCGCCGATCCCGGCCTGGCCGGCGTGACCCGCCGTCGACGAGACGTTGACGATCGCGCCCCCGCCGTTCGAGGCCATGCGCGGAAGCGCCGCGCGAATGCCGAAGAAGGCCGAGTCGAGCGTCGCTCGGAAGGTGGCGTGCCAGTCGGCGGTCGTCGCGCTCGCGAGTGGCCCCGCGACCATTCCGTAGGCGTTGTTCACC
Source organism: uncultured Myxococcales bacterium (assembly GCA_964566375.1). Classification (GTDB taxonomy): domain Bacteria; phylum Myxococcota_A; class UBA9160; order SZUA-336; family SZUA-336; genus VGRW01. The sequence continues at coordinate 17,862 of CAZMKX010000010.1, read as the reverse complement.
AGCACGTCGAGGCGACCGTGACGCGCGGCGGTGTCGCCGATCAGGTTTTCGAACGCGCGCTCGTCGCCGACGTCGACGGAGTGCGGCTCCGCGACGCCGCCCGCGCTCGCGATCGCTTCTGCGACGGCTTCGAGCGGCTCCTTCCTTCGCCCGCAGAGCACGACGCGCGCGCCCTCCCGCGCGAAGCGCTTCGCCGTCGCGGCGCCGATTCCAGAGCCCGCGCCGGTGACGATCGCGATCCGTCCCGAGAGCCTGCCTGCCATCCCCGCCCGTCTCCTCTGGTAGCATGATCGCATGATTCGAATCGTCACTCGCCTGATCGTCCGCCCCTCGAACCGAGGCGCAGTGATGCAGAACGCTCCGAAGCTCGTCGCTTTCTTCGAGAGGCACGGCGTGAAGAGCGAGGGCGTGTTCGAGAACTTCCACGAGAGCGAGGTCGTCCACCTGTGGTCCGCGCCGAGCATCGCGGCGTACGAGCAGGCGACGGCGGGTTTGCGCGGCGACGCGGCGTTTCGCGAATTCGCCGGCGCGGCCGCGGCGCTCATCGAGAGCGAGAAGAAGGAGTACTGGCGTGCCGTCGGCTGAGCGTCCGCGCATCGATCTGCTCGACCCGAAGTCGTTCGCGAACGGACAGCCGCACGATGCCTTCCGCTGGCTGCGCGCGCACGATCCGGTGCACTGGCACGCCGAGCCCGACGGGCCGGGATTCTTCGCGGTCACGCGTTACGAGGACGTGCGTGCGATCGGGCGCGATCCGGAGCGCTTCTCGTCGGTGCCGACGATCATGATCGGCGATCCGCTGCCGGGGATGAACTTCGACATCGACGGCCACCAGATGATGCTGATGATGGACCCGCCGAAGCACACGCACTACCGGCGGCTGATCTCGAGCGAGTTCACGCCGCGCGGCGCGCGCGAGATGATCCCGCGCGTGCGCGAGCTGGCCGCGCAGATCGTGGACCGCGTGATCGAGCGCGGCGAATGCGACCTGGTCGAGGACATCGCCGGCGAGCTCCCGTCGTACGTGATCGCCGAGCTGCTCGGCATTCCGCTCGAGGACGGCCGGAAGCTCTACCGGCTGACCGAGACGATTCACTCCGCGCCCGAGACGCTGCCGCCCGGCGCCGGCGCGCTCGCCGTGATGGAGATGTTCCAGTACGCCGGCGGCGTGATCGCCGAGAAACGCGCGCGGCCCGCCGACGACCTCGCGACCAAGATCCTGAACGCCGAGGTCGACGGACGCCGCTTCGACGACATCGACTTCGGACTCTTCTTCATGCTGCTGGTCGACGCGGGCGGCGACACGACGCGGAACCTCGTCGCGGGCGGAATGCACGCGCTCTTCGAGCACCCGGACGAGCGGCGCAAGCTCGCGTCGTCGCTCGACGCCGTGCTGCCGGCGGCGGTCGAGGAGATGCTGCGCTGGGTCTCCCCGGTGATCTACATGCGCCGAACGGCCACGCGCGACACGGAGATCGCCGGGACGAAGATCGGGGCCGGGCAGAAGGTCGTGATGTACTACGGCTCCGCGAACCGCGACGCCACGGTCTTCGCCGAGCCCGAGCGTTTCGACCTGACGCGGTCGCCGAACGAGCACCTCGCGTTCGGCGGCGGACAGCACTTCTGCCTGGGCGCGCACATCGCGCGCGTCGAGATCGAGGCGATGCTGCGCGAGATCCTCACGCGGCTGCCCGACATCGAGCCGACGGGGCCCGCGGTCTGGCTTCCGTCCACGTTCATCTCCGGTCCGAAGTCGCTGCCGGTGCGCTTCAGCGCGAAGGCGAAGCGGCGCTAGTCGCGCTCAGAAGCGGTCCCAGTGCACGACCTCGTCGAGCGGGCGGCGCTTCACGGGGCCGAACTTCCTCTCGGGCCAGCCGAGCGGGATCAGCACCTGGATGCGGTGACCCGGTGGCAGCGCGAGGATCTCGCGGATCGGCTCCTCGCAGTACATGTGGAAGGTCGTGAAGGTCGTTCCGAGTCCCACGGCGCGCGCGGCGACGATCAGGTTCTGCGCGGCGGGATAGAGCGCGGCGGGCACGAACTCGGCCATCGGATTCGCGGCAGGGTAGATCACGCCGCCGCAGACGAAGATCAGCACGGGCACGCGGTCGAGCGTCTCGAGCAGGTGGTGCGCGCCGCGAAGCATGCGGCGGGGCGACGGGTCCCCGCCTTCGGGAACCGGCGGCATGCGCGGCAGGACCGCCGCGCGCATCACGTCGGCGACACGCCTGCGCTGCGACGGATCGCGCACGACGACGAAGTCCCAGCCCTGGCTGTTTCCCGGGCTCGACGCGCAGGTCGCCGCGCGCAGCACCTTGCGCAGCAGCTCCTCGGGAACGGGGTCCGGCTTCAGCCAGCGCATCGCGCGGCACGTTTCCATGGCCTCGAGCGCGTCCATCGCCGTCTCCTACGCGATTGCGTGTAGCTTGGCCGGGTTCGCGACCAGGATCGTGTCGATCTGCGCCGCCGTCGCGCCGCAGTCGCGAAGCCACGGCACGACGTGATCGTAGACGTGCGCGTAGCCCCAGCCGCCGTAGGCCTTGTAGCAGGTCTTCCAGCCGATCTCGTTCCCGATCAGGATGCGATCGACGTGGCCGGCCTCGATCAGGCTCATGACGAGCTCGATCTCCTCCTTGTCGCGCGGAAACGCGCG
>CAZMKX010000010.1:0-15109 GCA_964566375.1 uncultured Myxococcales bacterium | reverse complement strand
CCTCGATCAGGCTCATGACGAGCTCGATCTCCTCCTTGTCGCGCGGAAACGCGCGACCGGGGCCGACGACCTCGTAGTACTCCTCGTGGCCGAAATGATCGAACGAGACGTAGCCGAGCCCGCGCCGCAGCACGTGCTTCGCGACCTCGGTCGGGTAGAAGCCCATGTGCGACATGTAGACCTTGGCGAGATCCGCACCCTCGGCCTCGAGCACGTCGAGGTAGAAGTCGAGGTGGTGCAGCGGCTTCTCGCGCGAGCCGTGTGTGCCGCCGTTCGGGTGGACGGTGAGCGACGCGCCCGTGCGCGCCTGCGCGCGTGCGGCGGCGCGCAGCACCTTCTCCTCGTCCGGCAGGCACGGCGTGTCGGGCATTCCGCTGCAGCCGATCTCGCCGATGTTCCCGGCGCGCACGCCCGTGTCCCCGATGCCGACCTCGATCTCGCGCACCATCCTGTCGGCCAGGGCGCCGACGTCCATCGACGCGACCTCGGGCGGGTGACTCGCCTGCGTGTACCAGCCGGTCGAGGCGATCACCTGCACGCCCGTCTCGCGCGAGATGCGCTGCAGCGCCGCGACGTCGCGCCCGATCCCGGGCAGCTCCATGTCGACGAACGTCTTTCCGCCCGCGCGCGCGAACTCGCGCACCTCGCGGATCGTCAGCTCGACGTCGTTCTGGATCAGGTTGTCGCGCACCATCAGGCCGTTGCGCCGCGCGAGCCCGAGGTTCTCGAGGCAGAGCGGCTTGGCCGCGATCCGCGCGAGCTCTGGATCCTGCGGCGCCATGTACCAGCACAGGATGTCGAGCGTCAGGTGCACGTGCGAGAGCGTGCCACCCATCTGCCCGGGCGAGATGGGACCGAGAACCGTGTGGACCGTGGGCACCCGCGTCGACCTAGAACTTGTCGATGCCGACGTCGGTGGAATAGAACTGCTTGTACCAGCGCCGGAAACGGCCCACGTCGCCGTCGTTCTCGGCGAGCAGGGGCTGCGGCCGGTAGACCTTCTCGTTCCAGAGCCCGAAGTCGAGCTCCCAGTCGCTCGCGTAATAGTCGAAGAAGCCCTCGAGCTCGGCCTTGCCGGCGGGCTCGGACTTCTTCGCGTAGTAGGTGTGGGTGACCTCGCACTTCTCGTCGTCGATCGGCGTGAGCGTCTGGATCGACACGCCGTGCATCCGGCCGGTGACACGCGTCAGGGACAGGCCCGGCCCGTACATGAACGAGCGGAAGGACGTCTCGCCCTCGGCGTTCGACTGCACGGCCGCATCGCGCTTCAGGTCGAGCACGAGCGTGGCGATCGGGCCGTCGCCGTCCCAGTTCACCTTCTCGATCTGCATGGCGTGCACGTGCGCGAAGTGCTGTATGTCGACGGCGTTCTCGTACATCTCCTGGATGTGCGTCGCGAGCTGCCACTTCACGCGCTTGTACTTGTAGTACTCGGGATCGCTGAACTCGGGAATCAGCGGGATCTCGAAGCTCGGCGGCTTGCCCTCGGTGTGGTGCCAGGCCATGACGTAGCCGTTCTGCTCCCGCACGTCCCAGGCGCGGACCTTCGCGAGCGCCGGAATCTTCTTCGCGTACGGCACGTCCGTGCAGCGGCCCGTGCCGTCATAGCGCCAGCCATGGAAGGGACACTGGATCTCGCCGCCCACCACCTTGCCGCCCACGCCCAGGTGCGCGCCCAGGTGCGGGCAGTACGCGTCGAGAACGTGCGCGACCCCGTCCTCGCCGCGGTAGACCACGAGATCGGTCCCGAACTGGTGGATCGGCTTCACGTCGCCCACCGCGAGCTCGTCGCTGAAGATGACCTTGAACCAGCCGTTCGGAGAGTGGGGAAGCGGGATCCGCTTCATGGGGGGCTCCCTAGAACACGTTCCAATTTCGCCGATTATCCCTGCCTAGCCCCGACAAGTCCACCGCGGATTTGCGGTTGCCGCGAGCGCCGTGTCATGAAGGCAGCATGGAGATCGACCCGACCCGAGTCGAGCGCGCAGCCGCGGCGCTCTGCGACGCCGAAACGAAGCACCGGCCGCTTCCCGGCTTCCCGCCCGACGTGCGGCCCGCGAACCTGGCCGAGGCCTACGCGATCCAGGACCGCTTCGTCGCCTTCCTCGGCCGGCCGATCGGCTACAAGATCGCGTACATCAACCCGGCGGTGCAGAAGCGGCTGAACATTCCGTCGCCGATGTTCGGCCGGCTGATCGAGGGGCGGATCGCGACGAGCCCCGCGCGGCTCGATCCGGCGCGTTTCTTCAACATCCTCGTCGAGACGGAGTTCTCCTTCCGCATGGCGCGCGCGCTGCCGGCGCGGGGCGCGGCGTACGATCTCGCGCAGGTCACCGACGCGGTCGCGGAGCTGATCCCGTCGATCGAGCTCGCCGACACGCGCTTCGTCGACTGGCAGAAGATCGCGCCGCTCGACGCCGTCGCGGACAACGGCGTCGGCTCACACTGGGTTGGCGGCACGCCTCGCGCCGATTTCCGCTCGCTCGATCTCGCGGCGCTCGAGGCCGTCACGCGCGTGAACGGGCGCGAGGTCACGCGCGGCCTCGGCGCGAACATCATCGGCTCGCCGCTCCACGCGCTGCACTGGCTGGCGAACGAGCTCGTGCGCCTGGGCCGCGGGCTCGAATCCGGCGAGATCGTCACGACCGGCTGCTGCACGGACGTCGTCGTGCTGCGGCCCGGCGACAGGGCCGAGGCCGACTTCGGGCCGCTCGGCCGGGTCCGCGTCGAGTTCCCCGTCTCGGGTACCATGCGCGCATGAGCGAGAACGCGAGCGAAACCGAGATCCGGGGCATCCAACAAGCGCGCGTCGGCGAGTGGCTCTCGAAGCACGTGCCCGGCGCAGTCGCGCCGTTCCGCTTCGAGCTGATCGCGGGCGGCCACTCGAACCTGACCTACAAGGTGACGGGCGCCGACGGCGAGCTCTTCGTGCTGCGCCGCCCGCCTCTGGGCGCGGTGCTCGCCACCGCGCACGACATGGGCCGCGAGCACAAGATCATCGCGGCGATCGGCGCGAAGACGGACGTGCCCGTCGCGCCCGCGCTCGGCCTCTGCACCGATGTCGCCGTGAACGACGCGCCCTTCTACGTGATGAAGTTCGTGGCCGGGCACGTGATCGCCGACGCGGCCACCGTCGCGCGACTCTTCACGCCGGCACAGCGCGGCGAGATCGGCGCATCGCTCGTCGGCGTGCTCGCGCGCCTGCACAAGGTCGACCCCGACTCAATCGGCCTGGGCGATCTCGGCCGCAAGGAAGCCTTCCTGCCGCGCCAGCTGAACCGCTGGCGCACGCAGTGGGAGAAGTCGAAGACGCGCGAGCTGCCCGCGATGGACGAGGTACACGAGGCGCTCGTCTCGCTGATGCCCGAGCAGAAGTACACGGGCATCGTGCACGGCGACTACCGGCTCGGGAACTGCATCACCGGCACGAACGCGCGCATCGCCGCGGTGCTCGACTGGGAGCTCTGCACGCTCGGCGACGTGCTCGCCGACGTCGGCTACCTGATGAACAACTGGGCCGAGCCCGGCGAGGTCGGCGGCAGCGCCGCCGCCGCCGCGTCGCCGTCCGCGGCAGGCGGGTTCCAGACGCGCGCGGAAGTCCTGGCCATGTACTCGAGCCTGACCGGACGCTCGGTCACGAACGTCGACTACTACCGTGCGTTCCAGTACTGGCGTCTGGCCGCGATCGTCGAGGGCGTGATGGCGCGCTACCTGAAGGGCGTGATGGGCGGCAAGGCCGACACCGACGCGTTTCGCGCGCAGATCGACGGGCTGGCGAGCTCGGCGCTCACGCTCGTGCGCGCGCTCCGCTAGCGCGGACCCGTCGCGGCACGAGTCGCCGTGCTCCCGGTCGGCGCGCCAGCGCGAGCCCGGCGGCGACGGCGAGGAGCGCGGCGGCCCCTGGCTCGGGCACGTAGAGGATCCCGAGGAACTCCGGGTACGTGCGGGTCAAGCCGAACGTCACGCCGTCGACGGTCAGCAGATCCGTCGCAGGAAAGTCGCCGAGCGCGGAGAACGCCGTGGTGTAGTACGAGCCTGGGCCGAGGCTCGCGTAGCTCTCGGACATGAACGCCTGCAGGCCGCGGGGGCTGCCGTCGCTGTACCACCAGACGTCTGCGGGAATCTCGAAATCCGCCGTCGACGCGCCGACGGTGAGACTTCCGCGGAGGAATCCGGTCGCGCTCGGAGGCGCGAGAAGACCGTTCCAACCGGCGACGACGTGCACGGGACCGCTCTCGAAGTGGAGCTCGTCGATGCGGAGCGTGACCGGGACGTTCGACGCGCCCCAGCTCCCGCTCACTAGGAGCGGGCTCGCGGGGCTGAACATCGAGAACGAGAAGCTCATGTCGGCTTCTTGCATCTGCGCATCCAGCCAATCGAGGGTCAGGCTGCCGCTCGTGACCGCGCCCCTCGTGGGTATCCCGGGATAGAACGTTCCGGGAATCGGGTTGCTTCCGTCGCTCGCGCGGATGCCCAACGTGCGGATTACGAAAGCTTCCGGGTAGGCCAGCGTCAGAGTCGCCGCCTGCGACGCACCGGCGAGCGCGAAAGCCGTCGCGACGATCGACGAGAGGAAGATGCCTGTCCGTCCCTTCATGGTGTCGCCTTCACACGCCTTCGGTGTCGCCATCATCTCACACGCGAGGGCCTGTTGGGTCGAGAGTCTTCGACGTGGGTGACAGCCGCCTCGCGACGCTCCCACGGCGGCGAGAGCCCTACGCCGACAGCACCTCGAGAGAGTCGAGATCGTCGATCGCCGCGGTCATGCGCTCGATCATGCACAAGGACGCCGCTTCGGGCTGCATGTCGGGCAGGTGCTCGGAGTGACACAGCGTGGGAGTCCACATCAACAAGGCGTGCAGCATCTGGAATCGGTAGTTGCGAAAGACGTCGTCGACATCGAAGTCGCGTCCCGCGGCGGCCGAGAGCCGCTCCACGTAGCGCCGGACGAGCTCGCGCTCCCACGCCCGGCGATCCTCCACCCCGAGCGCCGCGGAGAGCACGTAGGCCAGGTCGCGGGAGTGGTGCCCCCGCGCGGCGCACTGCCAGTCGCACAGGCCCATGCGGCCGGCTCCGGTCCGATACCAGTTGCCGATGTGCACGTCGGAGTGCAGGAAGGTCCGCGGGCTGCCCTCGTGCACCTCGAGCGCCGCGAGCGTGGCGGGCCACACCTCTTCGCGCCGCGCCAGGAGGCGCGGGGGGATCCGATCGGCTGTGCGCGCGAACGCCATGTCGTTGTAGTAGTCGACCCTGAGCTTGCCGACGCCTCCGAGGAACCAGCGCTCGTACCGCGGAACCCAGCGCAGGTCGCTCTCCAAGCGCGGATCCTCGTAGAACCGCCCGTGCAGCACGGCGAGCAGACCGACCATGTCCTCCGCCATCTCGCGCGACACCGGGGTGCGGTAGTCGCAGAACACTGCACCGCGCGAGGAAACGACGTCCTCGAGAAGGTGGATCGCGGCGAAGGAGTCGCGATCCACCGTGGAGTGGTAGCCGCGCGGGATCTCGAGCTCGAGCTCCGGCCGCACCTGTGCGTAGAAGTTGCCCTCCGTCCGAGCGTGGCCGGTCACGCCGGCGATCATGCGCGTCTGGACGTCCGGCAGCGACTTGGTGAACAGCGTCGGCGGGAGGCCCGCCGCCCGTCCCGCCGCGTCGTAGTCGAGACGCAGCCGGTGGCGCGCGTGCGTCCCCGTGCTCACGTTCTCGATCTCGAAGCCCGTGATCCGCGCTGCTCCGAGCTCCCGGCGGAGGACGTCGTTCAACCAGTCGACCGTGATCGCGTACACCGTCGGCACGACGTCACCCGCGCGCCGCGCCTTCGGCTGCGCGCGAACCTGCTCCTCGAAGAGACGCGACACCCGACTCGCGAGCTGCTCGTGCCCCTCTTTCGTACTCGCGGTCGTCATGTCTCTCAACCTACCACCGTTGCAGTCGCGGATCGGGATGGGACAAAGCGCGCGACTCTACCCCGGAGTTCCGATCGCGCGCGCTCTGCAACGTCCCTCATCGGGGGAGAAGCGGGCGTCCCGGGCGATGCCCACTGCAGCCTCTCCTGCCCGGTGGTCCTCCGGCGTCTCGCGAATCGCCCTGCCGTGCGCGCACGGCTAGCGCAACACCGCCGCCGCAGCGCCGACGTCGACGCTCGACATCAGCGCGTCGATGCGCGCCGGATCGGCCGTCGCGTGAATCGCCAGCGCCTGCGCCGCGGCGGGCGATGCACCGGCACGCGGGATCGGCTCGAGGGCGCCATCGCTGCGCGTCCGCCACTCGCCGAGCAGCACGACCGAGTGAGCGCGCGTCACGCCGTTCTCGGATCGGTTTCCGCGGAACGCTCTTCGAGCGCCCGGCGGAGCCGCGTAGGGCTGCATATCGGCGATCGCGGTGTAGCCTGGATTGATCTCGAAGACGATCGACATCTCCACGTCTTGCATCGCCGACGCGGCCGAATTCTCGGCGCGCGCCGCCGCGTCACCTTCGTTCATCACGCTCTCGAGCTGCTTCGAGACCCGTTCGAGCTCCCCGCTGATCGCGTCGACGCGCGCTTGATCGCCGCTCTGCGCGGCCGTCGCTAGATCCGCACCGAGCTCCTGCATGCGCTGAGTCAGGGCGTCCATGCGCGGCTGCTTCGAGACGAGGTCGGCTTGCACCGCCCCGCCCGCGCCCTTGAGCGCCTGCTCACGCGCCTCGACGTCGTCGCTGCGGACGTAGGTACGCGAGAGGGTGTACAGCCACGGCGTCGCATCGGCGTCCGAGCAGATCCGCGTGCGCACGCTGATCGCTTCGTAGCCGCCGATCGCCCAGCCTTCCGGGGCCGGCGGGAGCGCAGCCTTGGCGGCCTCGAGCGCCCGCTGCATCGCCGCGCGCTCGGCGCTCGTCGTATCTCGGAAGCCCTTCGCGCACTCGCTGTCGGAGTGCGCCAGCGCGGCACCGAAGAGCGCCGACAGCACCCCGAAGACCGCAAGCCTCGCCCCTGCTCGCATTTGCATCCCTCCCGGCTGCGAATCGAGAAACTCGCTCGGCCGTCTTGGCAATCCTGGTGGAAGCCGCGTCACTGAGCTCTTCCTCCCCTCTCACCCCGGCGGGTCCCTTCTCGAGCCCGAGCCGGCACGCCGGAAGACCGGCGAGAATGCGACGAGCACGGCCAGCGCGATCACGAGCGCGATCCCGACCCCGTGCGGCAGAGCCGGCGCCGCCTGCGTCACGTGCAGCACTCCTGAGACCGCGTAGAGAGGGTGGTTGTTGGCGCTGCCGCTGATCGCGATGCCGTACCACGCGTTGGCGCCACCGCCGTATGCCCAAGCCACGACAGGCGTGGCGGTGCCGAGCTTCGAGGGCCCCGTGCCCACGCCGGTCCACACCCACGGTTGAGTGGAGCCGTCCGGCGATCGCACGGTGATCGGCGCCGCCGTGCCGAGCTCGGTGAGCGAGATCGTCGCCAGCGGAAAGAGCATGCCCCAGAAGTAGGCGTTGTCGTGCGCGACGCGCGCTCCGTCGAGCCGATAGAACGGCACGCCCGGGTTCGTCGGTATGCCACCGACGAGCATCGGGTTGGTACCGGTGTTGTCGGGAGCGCTGACCGTCGCTGTCTCGGCAACCGCGGTCCAGCTCGTGCCGAGCGACGCGAGCGCGGGCACGGAGCTCGCGACGGCGGAGACGAAGGCGTTGTAGTCGCCGACGTTGGCGCTCGCGCCGTTTCGCACCGCGCTCGTCACGAAGATCAGCCGGTAGCCGGCACCGGGTGCGAGATCCGAGGGCACGGTGACGATCTGCGCGCTGCCGGAGCTCGGAAAGCTGGCGAGCGCGATGAACGCGATGAACGCGCGCATCATCCCGCCGCCCCGGGCTGCGTCAGCGGAAACGCTCGCGAGCTGCCTCTCCCGGCGCACACCGACCTCGAGAACCGCCTCGCGCTCATCCATCGCGTCATCGTACGACCGGAGTGACTGGATGACAGCCAAAAAAGGATTCCAGCGGACACCTCGGCGATCCAGTCACCGCAACCAGGGCGGGTCGATCGCGGCAATCCGCACCGTTCCGCTCGGAACGCAAGTCCTGCCCGCCACGCAGCCGGATCCCAAGATCCCGGGCGTATCCATGGCGTCTCGGCTGCAAAGGGTACGAGGTGAGGTCGCAGTGACGAAAGCTGGCTCGATCCGTGCCTCCAGGGCGAGCGCGGCCTGCTCGATCGAAGCGATTCACCGCAACGGGCTCTGGGTGGAGGGTCCTCAGCGAGGTGCACGGGATGCTCTCCAGATACGCAATCGTGTGTCTCATTCCAGCGCTGTTGCCGACGGCATCCGCGGCTCGGGACCACGACGGGATCGGCGACGCCCGGCAGTGCGGCGACTCGGAGGACAGGACAAGCAAGCGCGCCTCCAACCTGGAGCTCCGGTAGGGCGCACTCTGCGGCATCCCTCATCGGTGGAGAAGCGGAGTCGTCGAAGGTCGATGGGATGGGGGCCGTACGTCTGGCGTTGCATGTCTCCGACCTGCCTGAGTCGCCTGTTCACGCGTAGTATTCCGCGCAACCACCAACCCGCTGCAGGAGCTTTCTTCCCATGCTGACCGTGCACCATCTGGGGATCTCGCAGTCCGAGCGCATCGTATGGCTCTGCGAAGAGCTGGAGCTCGACTACGAGCTGAAGCGATACGACCGTAGAGCCGACAACCGCCTCGCGCCCGACGAATACAAGGCGTTGCATCCGATGGGGATCGCTCCAGTGATCACCGACGGGGATCTCGTGCTCGGAGAGAGCGGAGCGATCTGCGACTACATCTGCGCACGGTACGGCCATGGCCGGCTCGTTCCTGCGGCCAACGACCCGGACTTCGCCGCACACCTGTTCTGGTTCCACTGGTCGAACGGCACGTTCATGACCACCCTCATGATGCAGCTGGTTCTGCAAGGCAGCGCCGGCAATCCTGGCGCAGCGTTCGTCGAGGAGCGGAGTCGGCGTTGTTGGGCGATGGCAGAGAATCGGGTCGGCGAGGCGCCGTACTTCGGCGGAAGGAACCTGACGACGGCCGACATCATGCTGGTGTATTGCCTGACCACCAGCCGGGCGTTCCGCGGCACGTCGCTCGCGCCCTTTCCCAACGTCAGGGCCTATCTCGCGCGGATCGGCGCGCGCCCCGCGTATCAACGTGCGATGGCCAAAGCCGAGCCTGGCACGAAGCCCTGGCTCACCTGATGGCACCTCGGCGGAGACGAGTGCCGCGGCTGGACGCGCTCCTCTAGACCGCGCCGCAATGCACCGTGGTCCAGACGCGGTTTCGTGGTCACTTCTCGGGAGGTCGGATCCAGGAAGGAGTCCGGCGATGGCGGGGAAACGAGAGAAGTACGAAGCGCGTTCGAGGAGGACGCGGTCCGCCTGGGGCGAGAGAAGCGCCGCAGCGTCGCCGACGTGGCGCGCACCATCGGCGCGCACGTGAACGGGGTGCATGGCCGGGTGCGAACGCGTACAACGCTACGACGGGACGAAGCGATCCGACGCCTGGAGCGGGAGCTCGTGTAGCGCCGGCGAGGTTCAACTCGGGAAGGGGCTCGAGCCGCGCCGTTCGAGTGGATCGAAGGCCGCTGCAAGCGCCAGCGCAGGCACTCGACGCTCGACTGCTGCGGCCCTGCGGAGCGCGAAGAGGAAGCAGCTCCCCCATCGAACCTGCGCCCACCGAATCGGGAGCAGGCCACGCCGGGCGCGCGCGGTCGACGAGATCGGGGTGAAGCAAGACGAGCCATGACCTGAGTCGCAGGCTCCGCATCCGATCTCGCAGCCACCCGTCGCCTACGGATCGCGGAACGGGTAGCGGCGGACGAACTCGCACTGCGGGGCTGTTTCGGGTGCGCGGCCGCCGCCCGCGTCGGCGTCGCGCAGATTGCGAATGACGTCGACGAAGTCGTCGGGCGTCGCGAGGCCGTGGCGGATCAGGTAGACGCCGGCGACCGTTCCCGTGCGACCGCGGCCGCCCCAGCAGTGCACGAAGCAGCGCCTGCCACGCGCGCGGTGCTCGTCGATGAAGAACTGGATCGCGCGCATCCGGTCGACGCTCGGAACATCGAGGTCCGCGATGGGAAAGCGCGCGCACTCGACCTCGAGCCGGCGCGCCCGCGCGAGCGCCTCGGCGACTGGTACGTAGGGCTCGAAGGCGATTCCGCCGTGTCCGCGCTCCTCGGGCTCCATCAGGTTCACGAACGTCACGATCCCCAGATCGAGAAGCGCGAGCAGCTTGCTCCGAGCCTTCTGCGGGTCGAGGTCGCCGGGGTACGCGCCGCCCAGCACGTGGCCCGGCTCGATCCACCAGGTTCGCTCAGGCAGGACGCGCGTCGCAGAGGGCATCGGCCGTCTCCTCGATCAGCTCGCGCATCGCGAGCATTGCGCGCCAGGGCGCGGGAATCGCGTCCTCGCCGTAGAACGCGCCGGCGACCTGTCCGCAGATCGCGGCGGTCGTGTCCGCGTCGTCGCCCAGGTTCGCGGCGCGAAGCACCGCGCCGCGGAAGCTCGTCGTGGTCGCGAAGCTCCAGAGTGCGGCTTCGAGCGATCTCACGACGTAGCCGCTGCCGTGGATCTCGGCCTCCAGCTTCGTCCGGTAGTCGCCGCGTGCGATCGCGGCGATCGCGGGCGCGAGCGGCCGCTCCGCGGCGGGGAGCTCGCGTCCTGCCGCGAGGACGGCTTCGCGGCCTGCGCCGGCGAGCGCGCGGACGAGGATCGCGGCGAAGAGCCGGCAGGCGTCGACCGCTTCGACACTTCCGTGTGTGGTTCGCGAGCTCTCCGCCGAGTAGCGGATCGCGCGCGAAGCGTCGGGCGCGAAGAACATCGGCACGGGAACGAGCCGCATCAACGAGCCGTTGCCCGCGGCGTTGGGGTCGGTCGAGCCGCTGAAGGGTTCCGCGAATCTCTCGAAGCGCGCGAGCGCCGCAAGGGTCGCGGTGCCGATGTCGAAGCAGCGCCCGTTGCTCGCCAGGTATCCCTCGCGCCACCAGCGCACGTAGCGCTGCATCTGGTCGCGCGGATCGAAGCCGCCCGTCTCGACCAGGCTTCGCGCGAGGCAGAGCGCCATCGACGTGTCGTCGGTCCAGTCACCGGCGCGAAGCCGGAACGCGCCCCCGCCGACCATGTCATCGACCGGTGCGAAGGTTCCGCGCGCGCGGAACTCGACCGTCGTGCCCAGCGCATCGCCACAGGCCAGGCCGAGCAGCGCTCCGCGAAATCGCTCGCGCTCGGTCGTCACGCGAGCGGCATCTGCATCGCCTTCGGCTCGAGATACTCCTCGAGACCGTACTTGCCGAGCTCGCGGCCGTTTCCCGACTGCTTGACGCCGCCGAACGGCGCGTAGGGGTTGAACGGCGCGCCGTTGATGTCGAGCTGCGCGGTGCGGATGCGGCGGGCAACGCGCTTGGCGCGCGCGAGGTCGCGCGACCAGACCGCGCCGCCGAGCCCGTAGATGGTGTCGTTCGCGATGCGGATCGCCTCGTCCTCCGAGCCATAGGGGATGATCGTGCAGACGGGACCGAAGATCTCCTCCTGCGCGATCTTCATCTCGCTCCGGACGTTCGCGAACAGCGTCGGACGCACGTAGTAGCCTCGCTCGAGTCCGGGCGGCGGCTCGACACCACCGGCGACGAGCGTCGCGCCCTCGGCGACGCCGGAGCGGATGTACTCGCGCACGCGCTCGCGCTGGCGCTCCGAGACGAGCGGGCCGAGACGAACCTTGCCCTCGTACGGATCGCCGACGCCGTTCGACTTCTCGAGCTCGTCCTTCGCGATCCGCACCGCCTCGTCGTGGCGCGCGCGCGGCACGAGCATTCGCGTCCACGACGCGCAGGTCTGCCCGCAGTTGATGAAGGCGTGATTCAGGCTGGCGCGCACGGCGGGCTCGAAGTCCGCGTCGTCGAGGATCACGCTCGCGGACTTCCCGCCGAGCTCGAGCGAGACCTTCTTCACGGATCTCGCGGCGAGCTCCGCGACGCGCCGGCCCGCGGCGGTCGAGCCCGTGAACGAGACCATGTCCACGTCGGGGTGCACGACCATCGCCTCGCCGACGACGGAGCCCGCGCCCGAGATGAAGTTGAACACGCCCGGAGGGCACGAGGTCGCGTTCACGATCTCGGCGAACATGAAGCACGAGAGCGGCACGACCTCGGACGGCTTCAGCACCACCGTGCAGCCGGCTGCGAGCGCCGGACCGACCTTCGCCACGATCTGGTGTAGCGGGTAGTTCCAGGGCGTGATCGCCGCGACCACGCCGACGGGCTCCTTCACGACCAGCGAGTTCCCGATCCGTTCCTCGAACGCGTAGTCGGCCAGCAGGTCCGCGTAGAACTGGATGGTGTTGGCCGGGAAGTCGACCATGAACTGCTCGGTCATCGGCCGCGGCGCGCCGAGCTCGCCGATGATCACCTGCGCGAGCTCCTGCTTCCGCTTGCGGATGCCCTCGGCGATCTCGCGCAGGACCTGCGCGCGGCGCGCGGGCTCGGTCTGTGACCAGGACTCGAACGCACGCCGGGCCGCGGCGACCGCGCGATCGACGTCCGCGGGGCTGCCGTCGGGAATCCGGCCCATCCCCTCGCCCGTCGAGGCGTTGTGGACGTCGAAGGTTCCGCGCCCGTCCGGCGCGACCCACGCTCCGTCGATCAGGAACTTCTCGAAGACGATCACGCGGCAGCTCCTCCTGTCCCGAGTCTGCGATGATACCCGCACAGGAGGACGAACATGAAGGTCCGTCGCGTCGTCACCGGTCACGATCGCTCCGGCAAAGCCGTCTTCGCGTCCGACACCCACGTCGAGGGGCTGACGCCCGCGCTGCTTCCGGGCTCGGAGTTCCACCGACTCTGGGGCGGAAACCGCGCGCCGTCGTTCCCCGACGACGGCACGCCGCCCGAGCAGAACCCCTACTTCCCGCCCGTGGGCGGCTTCCGCTTCGGCATGTTCACGCTGCCGCCCGACTCGCACACCCGGCCGGCGGTTGCGGACCTGCCCGCGGCGGTGAACGAGCTCGAGTCCGCGCTGCCGGGGCTCTCGAGCTTCATGGAGGCCGACGCCCCCGGCATGCACACGACGGCGACGATCGATTTCGAGGTCGTGCTCGAGGGAGAAGTCTGGCTCGAGCTCGACGACGGCGTGGTCGCGCACCTGCGCGCGGGCGACACCGTCGTGCAGAACGGAACGCGCCACGCGTGGCACAATCGCAGCAGCAAGCCCGCGCGGCTGGCGGTCTTCATCGTCGGCGCGCATCACGCGAAGTTTCCCGGAACCTGAAGGAGTCCCGCATGCGATTCAGCGTCTGGCCCGCACCGACACAGAGCTTCGCGGACGTGCTCGAGATCGCGCGCCACGCCGAATCGACCGGCTGGGACGGCCTCTGGTACGCGGACCACTTCATGCCCGACGGCGAAGCGACGCGCACGCCGTGGCCCGAGGCGTGGACGACGCTCGCGGCGCTGGCCGCGACGGTGCCACGCATCCGCATCGGCCCGCTCGTCACCGGCAACACCTACCGCCACCCGGCAGTGCTCGCGAAGATGGCCGCGACCGTCGATCACCTGAGCGGCGGACGCCTGGTGCTCGGACTCGGCGCGGGCTGGCAGGAGAACGAGCACCGCCAGTACGGAATCCCCTTCTACACCGTCAAGGAACGCCTGCAGCGCCTGGCCGAAGCGTGCGAGCTGATCACGAGCCTGTTCGCGAACGAGTCGACCACGTTCCGCGGGGTGCACTACCAGCTCGAGAACGCCGTCCTCGAGCCCAAGCCCGTGCAGAAGCCGCTGCCGCTGCTCATCGGGGGCGGCGGCGAGAAGGTGACACTGCGCATCGCCGCGCGCTTCGCGAACGAGTGGAACGTGTGGGGCGACGTGGCGACGCTGAAGCGCAAGATGGGAATCCTCGATCAGTACTGCGCCGAGGCGGGCCGCTCGCCGAGCGCGATCCAGCGCTCCGCGGTCGCATTGCTCTTCCTGACGGACGATCGCGCGCTCGTCGAGAAGATGCGCAGCCGCCCGATCGGCCGGCCGACGATCGTCGGCAACGCGGACGAGGTGCGCGAGGTCGTGCGCGCCTACCGCGATGCCGGCGTCGACGAGCTGATCGTGCCCGACTTCACGCTCGGCCCGCGCGAGCAGAAGCTCGCCACGCTCGACCGGTTCATGAACGAGGTGGCTTCGAAGCTGCGCTGAGGCTCAGGCGGGCAGGATGGCCTTCCAGAAGTCCTTCATCGCGAAGTCGGCGCCGTCGAGCTTTCCGACCTCGAAGCCGAGGTAGGCGGGATCCTCCGCGCCGCGGCGACCCGCCACCGGCGCGACGGGCGCCCCGGCGAATGCGGAGAAATCGGCGTTCACGACCACCGGCTCGTCGTACATCGAGTCGACCACCGCGGCGCGGAACAGGATTCGCCACTCGCCGCCCCGGCGCTCGAACCGATCGATGTACCGGCAGTTCGACTTGTTGTCGACGAGCGAGCCATCCGTGCGTGCCAGTCGATGCGTGACGTGCACGTACGACTCGGCGGAGGCGCGATCGCCGTCGACCTCGACCAGGACGTTCCCGAGCTGGTGGGTGGTCGAGAGCGCCTGTGCGAGCACGGGAATCACGTAGTCGGCGAAGGCGTGCGCGTTGCCGACGAAGAATCCGTGGTGATCGCGCGCGTCGGGCCAGTAGCACGATTTCATGAGCTCGCGATCGCAGCGGTCGACCGCGCGACAGTAGCGGAGCATGACGTCGCGGATCTCGTCCTTGTCGACGAGGATCTGCAGCTTCTGCTCGAGTGACTTCGCCATCATCAGGCCCCCTTCACGACGCGATTGCGCAGGATTCCGATTCCTTCGACCTCGAGCTCGACGACGTCACCCGGCGAAAGGAAGCGGCCCTGTTCGAGGCCGCAGCCGCTGCCGACGGTGCCCGAGCACAGAACCTCGCCGGGGTGGACCGTGCCCGACCGCGTGACGCGCGCGATGCAGTCCTCGAAGCGATGGTGCATCGCGCTCGAATGGCCGCGCGACCATTCGACGCCGTTCACGCGCGCGACCATCGTCAGCGCGTAAGGGTCGATCTCGTCGGCAGTGACGATGCATGGCCCGAGTACGTTTCCGCCATCGAAGTCCTTGCCCTTGCCCGGACCG
>CAZMKX010000009.1:5309-19473 GCA_964566375.1 uncultured Myxococcales bacterium | reverse complement strand
CGCGAGCGCCCCGCTGCTCGAGGCCGCGGCCGCCGCGTGGTGCGCGCGCGCGGCGCTCGTCGTCTTCGATCTGCCGCTCTTCGCCTCGCGCAAGAGCGACAAGCTGACCGCGCTCGCGCTCGACCTGCGCACGCCGCTCGCCCGGCGACTGCGCCCGGAGCTCGAGGCGCAGGTCGCGTCGGATCTGACGCAGATCCTGGCGCTCGTCGCCGCCGAGCCCACGCTCGACGCCGCGCGTGTGACCTTCGCCGGTGTAGGGCTGGGCGCCGACCTCGCGCGCGCGTTCCTGGCGGGACCGCGCGCCTTCGCGCACGTCGCGCTCTCGCCGAACGAAGCGCCGCCCGAGAGCTGGCTGAGCGAGGTCGGTGAGCAGGCGCTGCGTCCCTAGCCCGGGTCCGGCGCGCCGAGCTCGAGCACGAGAATCGTTCCCGAGGTGACGAGCCAGGGCAGGCACAGGAACGAGAGCCCGGGCACGAAGAAGAGCGCGAGCCCGAAGGCGCCGAAGCCGAGCATCTCGGCTCGGTGCGCCGCGATCCAGCGGCGCCGAGCACGAAACGGCACGCGCCGCCGGTCGAGCGCGTAGGCCGTGTAGTCGAGCGGCAGGAAGAGCGCGGTGAAGACCAGGCTCGCGGCGGCCGCGACCGGCTGCAGGCCGGGAACCAGGCCGAAGAGCAGGATCCCGAGCTGAACGCCCAGGAAGAAGAGCGTGCGCTTCAGCTCCTCGACGACGCTGCGCGCGGCGGTGCGCAGGAGCTCGCCGGCGCCGCCACGCGCACGCGGCGGCTCGCCCGCGACGATGCGCTCGACGCGTTCCGACAGGACGTCGAGAAACGGCGCGGCGATCACGCTGCCAAGCACGGTGAACAGGAAGTAGATCGCCACCGCGAGCGCCGCGAGCAGGAGCCAGCGCACCGCCACCGCGAGCAGGAGCAGCGGACCCGCCCACGCCCAGCCCCACCACGCCGACGGCTCACCCGGATCGAGCGCGCGCTCGATCGGCCCGGCGAGGGCATCCAGATTCGCGACGAACGCCCAGACCGCGAGGCCGAACGCCGCGACGTTCAACAGGAACGGCAGCGCGGCCCAGGGCCAGAGCGACGGCTGCGAGCCCAGCAGCGCCAGGCCCCGGCGCAGCACGCGCGGACCCGCGAAGACGCCGCTGTGCGCCACGCGGCTCAGCTCGCGATCAGGCCGAGCAACGCGTCGCGCTTCGCCGCGAGCTGCGTGTCGTCCGCCGCCTCGAGATTCAGACGCAGCAGCGGCTCGGTGTTCGACGGCCGCAGGTTGAACCACCAATCGGTGTAGGTCACGGTGAGCCCGTCGAGCTCGTCGGCCTCGCCGTCGGCGTAGGCCGCGCGCACGCGCGCGAGCATCGCGGGAACGTCCGCGACGTGCGAGTTGATCTCGCCGCTCTGCCGGTAGCGCCGGTACGGACGCCACAGCTGCGAGAGCGGCTGCCTGCGCGCGTCCATCGCCTGCAGCAGCAGCAACATCGCCGCAGCACCGTCGTCCGCGATGTAGCCGGCGGGAAAGCGGAAGTAGTAGTGACCCGACAGCTCGCCGCCGAAGCAGGCGCCGCTCTCGCGCATCACCGCCTTCATGAACGCGTGGCCGACACGGCTGCGGATCGGCCGCGCCGCGCGCGCGCGCAGCGTCTCCGGGACGATCCGGCTGGAGCGCAGGTCGTACAGCATCGCCGCACCCGGTCCGGCGCCGAGCAGCCCGCGCTCCAGGATCACGTCGCAGAAGAGCGCGGTCATCAGGTCCGCGGGGATCGCCTCGCCGAGCTCGTCGACGAAGACCGCGCGGTCACCGTCCCCGTCGAAGGCGACGCCGAGCGCCGCGCGCGCGTCGCGCACGGCGCGCTGCAGATCGGCGAGGTTCTCGAGCTTGAGCGGATCGGCCTCGTGATTGGGAAACGCGCCGTCTGGCTCGAAGTACAGGCGCA
Source organism: uncultured Myxococcales bacterium (assembly GCA_964566375.1). Taxonomy (GTDB): domain Bacteria; phylum Myxococcota_A; class UBA9160; order SZUA-336; family SZUA-336; genus VGRW01. The sequence continues at coordinate 17,525 of CAZMKX010000009.1, read as the reverse complement.
CCGCGTCGAGCGGAAGCTGGTCGAGCAGTCCGCCGTACGCTTCGCCGGCGATCCCGTTCCCCGCGTCGATCACCGCGCGCAGCCGGGGCCTCGCCGGGAAGAGCGCGAGCAGGCTCGCGTAGTAGCGCGATTTGAAGTCCTCGCTGCGCCGCGAGCCGCGCGCGGGCGGTGCGGACTGTCCGTCGAGGGCGAGCGCAGTGTCGCGGATCTCGCGCAGCCCCGACTCGATGCCGATCGGCACCGCATTCGCGCCACAGAGCTTGAAGCCGTTGTACGCACCCGGGTTGTGCGACGCGGTGATCATCGCGCCGCCCACCGCACCGAGCGCGGTCGTCGCGAAGTAGAGCATCGGCGTCGCGACGCGACCGATCTCGACGACGTTCGCGCCCTCCGCCCGCAAGCCCGCCACGAAAGCCTCGCGCAAGGCCTGCGCGCTCTCGCGCATGTCGAAGCCCACCGCGACCGTGCCGGGCCCGAGCTTGCGCGCGAACGCCCGACCGATGGCGAGCCCGCCGCGCGCGTCGAGCTCTTGCGGCACGAGTCCACGGATGTCGTACGCCTTGAAGATCCCGGGCTTCATGGCCCGGCAGTGTCCCGACTCGCTTGGTTGACTTCAACCGGCCGGTCGCCGAACCTCAAGACATGTTCGGTCTGGGCGCAACGGAGCTTCTGATCATCCTGGTGATCGTGATCGTGATCTTCGGGGCGTCGCGCTTGCCCCAGATCGGTCGCGGACTCGGCGAAGGCATCAAGAACTTCCGCGGTGCGCTCAAGGAGCCGACCGCGATCGACGTCACACCGAAAGACGGGGACGAGAAGAAGCGCGAGTAGCGCGCGCTATTCCTCGGGCGCAGGCGCGGCCGGGACGACGTCGGCGTCGGCCGGCTCGGGCGGCAGCTTCGACGAGTCGGGCGCAGCCGTCTCCGTCGGCGCGGCTTGCGGCGGCTCGGCGGGCGGCGCGCCCGCAGTGGCCGTGCCGGCCGGCGGCGTGGCGCGCGCGCGCAGAACCACCTCGACGCGGCGCACGCCCGGCGGCGGATCCGTGAGCACGGCGGTGAAGCCCGTCACCTGTTGACCGAAGCCCGCGATCTCGCCGGACGAGGAGGCGAGCCGCGGCGACAACCGCTCGGGCGCGATCTCCGCGTCGTCGATGCGCTCGAGCCAGGTGTGCGGCGCCTCCACGAGCGAGTTGCCCTCGGCCCCGATCAGGTGGACCTCGACCTCGGGCGGCGGCGCCGAGCCTTCGGGGAAGAGATTTCCGCGCACGATCAAGACGCGCTCGCCCGTCGCATCGCGCGCGAGGAAGGTCTCGAGGTCCACTGCCATCCAGCCGGCCGCCTGCACGGCCTCGGCGGTGGGCGGCACCTCGTCATGCTGCAGCCAGAGCAGGCGCGAGGCCGCGCCGAGGAGCGCCAGCCCGACGATGGCCGCAGCGATTCGCAGGATCAGCGCCGCGGGTCCGGCGGCTTCGGGATCGACGACCGGCATCTGCGGCACCGCGCGCTGCTTGGCTGCGGGGCCGGCCGGAAGATCCGGGCGATCGAAGACCGTCTCGCGCTCCGGCGCGGGAGGCGCGGAGAACGGGCCGGGCGCGCCCGGGGCCAGGCTCGCCACGGCCGGTGTAGCGAGGGGATCCCAGTCGGCGAACGAGCTGTCCTCGTCCTCACCGAGCTCCGCAGCAAGCGCGTCGATGTCGACGCGGGCGGGAGCGGCGCGGGACGAGGGGGCTGCGCTGGCGGGCGGAGCTGACGCCGGCTCCGCGGCCAGCGGGCTCGGCGTCGAGGCGTCGTCGCCGAGGAAGTCGCGCTCGTTGACCGCGTCCTCGTCGACGGTCTCGTGCTGCGAAGCGCGCGGGCTCGCGAGGTCGCCTGCAAGGCCCGGCTCGTCGAGCGATCCACCGATCTCCAGGCGTGTCGGCTCGAGCTCGGGAATGCCCGCGTCGAGCATCTCCTGGGCCGTCTTGCCGGCCTCGAAAACGCGCTCCTCGACGATCGGCGGCGGCGTCTCGGGCTCCGGGGGACTCAGCGGCGGCGGCTCGGGAAGCTGGACCGTCGCATGTTCGCGCTCGATCGCTCGCGGGCGCGGCTTCTCGCTCGCGCGCGCCTCCGCCTTCTGGGGCTTCTCGGGCTTGTCGAAGAGGAACTCGGGATTGTCGAGCTGGTCCTCTTCGCGGACGTTCTCGCCGCCGCGAAGGGGCTCGCGCGCGCTACCCTGTGCCGCGGGCCGGGCCTCTGGCTGCGCAGGTGGGGCGGACGAAGGCGTGATGTGGAACCGGTGGTGGCAGCGCGAGCAGCGCACGCGCGCGCCCTTGGCGGGGATGCGCGCGTCGGCGACGTGGAAGCGCGTCTCGCAGTTCTGGCATTGGACGATCATTCAGGGGCCCCCAACCACGGTCGGCGCCGACGCCGAGTCGCTTGAGACGCGCCCGTGACCGACTTGCTCACGCAGCTCCTCTCGCGTCGGCTCCTGCTCGTCACCGGCAAGGGTGGCACCGGCAAGTCGAGCGTCGCGGCGGCGCTCGGACGGCTGGCGGCGGACCAGGGCGTGAAGACGCTGGTGGTCGAGCTCGGCCGCGTCGCTGTGATCCCCGAGCTGCTGCGACCGGGCGACGGTCGAGCGGGCTCGGACGCCGAGCGCGAGCCGCGCCCCGCCGGCAAGCACCTCCACACCCTCCGGCTCGATCCGGAGGACGCGTTGCTCGAGTACCTCGAGCTTCAGATCCGCGTCCGGGCGATCGCGCGCGGGATCGTCGGGAACACCGGCTTCCGCCGCTTCCTCGATGCGGCTCCCGGCTGGCGGGAGCTGATCACGCTGGGAAAGCTCTGGCACCTGTCGACACGCGAGGATTCGCGGGGACGCCCGGTCTGGCCCTTGATCGTCGTCGACGCGCCCGCCACCGGGCACGGCCTCTCGCTGCTCTCCGCGCCGACGGTGATCATCGACACCGTCCGAATCGGCCCGCTGCGGCGCAACACCGATCTGGTTCAGGCGCTGTTGACCGACGCCGCACGCACGCTGGTCGTGACCGTCACCCTGCTCGAGGAGCTGCCGGTGAACGAGACGCTCGAGCTCCGCGCGCGCGTGAAGGCGCTCGGCCTCTCCCTCGGGCCGGTGATCGCGAACGGCGTCGAGCCGCCCCTCGACCTGACGGACGCCGAGCGCGTGCTCGACGCAGTCGCGCGGCTCGACGGCCGGCTCGCGCCCTCACCGCTTGCGGATCCGGTCGCAGTCTGCGCGTCGGCGCGCCACCGATTGCTGCGCGCGCGCATGCAGGCGGGATTTCTCGAGCGGCTCACGCGCGAGATCGGCGCCGCGCCCATCGATCTGCCGTGGCTGTCGCAGGGCGTCGACGGGCCCGACGGCGTCGCCGCGCTGGCCTCCTGCCTGCGCGCGGGGTTTGCGCGCGCGGACGGCCGGGTCGAATCGTGACGCCGGAGCGCTGGCTCGACTGTCGCGTACTCGTCACCGTCGGCACCGGCGGCGTGGGGAAGACGACTGCCGCCGCGGCGCTCGGGCTCGCGGGCGCGCGCGCGGGAAAGCGCGTGCTGGTGATGACGATCGATCCCGCGCGCCGCCTCGCGGACGCGCTCGGCACCGGGCCGCTGGGGCACGAGCCGCGCGAGGTTCCGCGCGAGCGGCTGCACGCGGCGGGCGTCCACGGCGACGGCACGCTGACCGCGCTCATGCTCGACACGAAGCGCACCTTCGACGAGCTGGTCGAGCGTTTCGCACCCGATCCCGCCGCGCGCCAGCGCATCCTCGAGAACCCGATCTACCGCAATCTGACCGACGCGCTGGGCGGCAGCCGCGAGTACTCGGCGATGGAGAAGCTCCGCCAGATGCACGTGGAGGGGCGGTACGATCTGATCGTGCTCGACACCCCGCCCGCCTCGCACGCGCTCGACTTCCTGGACGCCCCACGCCGCCTGAGCGGCTTCCTCGAAGGCCAGTTCCTGAAGGTGCTCCTGCACCCGGCCGCGGTCGTCGGCCGAGCCAGCCTCCGGTTGTTTCGCAGCGGCTCGGAGCTCGTGCTGCGCATGCTCGAGCGCGTGACCGGGCTCGAGTTCCTGACCGCGATCTCCGAGTTCCTGCTCGCATTCGAGGAGATGCTGGGCGGGTTCTCCGAGCGCGCGCACGAGGTGGCGCGGCTGCTCCGCGATCCGATCTGCGGCTTCGTGCTCGTCACCGGCCCGAATCTCCAGCAGGCGCGCAGCGCCGAGGCGTTCTGGGAGCGATTGCACGCCGAGGGGATCCATCTGGTCGGGCTCGTGATGAACCGCGTGCATCCGTGGCCCGGGGCCGGCGCCCCTCCCGCCGACGACGACGCCGAGGCCGAGCGCGCGATTGCCTGGCTGGCGAGCGCGCTCGAAGCGGCGTCGCCCGGGCTCGACGGGCCCGGAAGTGCACGGCAGCTCGTCGCCGCAACGCGGGCCCAGGCGGCCCTCGCGCGACGCGACGCGGAGGTGCGCGCACGGCTCGAGCACGCGCTGCCGCTCGAACGCGAGGCAGTGCGCATCGTCCCCCTCTTCAGCGAGGACGTTCACGAGCTCGACGCGCTCGCGCGCATGTCGGACCTGATCTTCGCCGAGCCCGGCCGTGCCTGAGCCGGCGGCACGCGCGCTCGGGCATCTGGTTCGCGCCGCGCAGGAGCTCGCGCTCGCATTGGCCGCGGGTGCGAGCGCGCTCGGCGGCCGCGGTCCGTTGCTCGAGCACGTGCGCGAAGCGCTGCGCGCGGAGGAGAAGCGCTGGGCGGAGCGCGCAGCGCACGACGCGGCGGCCGCGCGGGTACGCGAGGTCTTTGCCGCGCTGGCCGACGTCCTCGAGCTCTCGCCGCGCGCGTCCGCACGCGCTGCGAAGGGAATGTTTGACCCCCCCGAAATGCGATGGGATACTCGAAAACGATGGCGATCCTGATCAAGCGCTACGCGAACCGGAAGCTCTACAACACCGAGTCGAGCCGGTACATCACGCTCAAGGGCATCTCCGAGCTGGTGCGCGAAGGCCACGACATCTGCGTGATCGACAACGAGACCGGCGAGGAGATCACGCCGATCGTTCTCTCGCAGATCCTGGTCGACGATCAGCGCGAGAACCGGGGCGGCGACCGGGACGGCGCGGTCTCCGGAACGCTCCTCACGGAGCTCATCCAACGCGGCGGCGACGCGCTCTACAGCCTGGTGCGGCGCGGCGTGGGCGACGTCGAGACGAACCTGAACGAGATGCGCGACAACGTGCGGCGCTGGATCCGCACGCCGGCCGACGGACCTCGCTTCGATGCATCGGAAATCACGCAGACCGTACACAGTGCGGTGGAACGGGTGCTGCGCGTCGCGGACCTGCCCACGCGCGGTGACCTCGAAGCGCTGAACAAGAACCTCGAGCGCCTCGCTTCGGCGCTCGAGAGCTTCGAGGCGCGCCTCGCTGCGGTCGACCGGCCGCGCGACCGCACGATCTAGCTCCGGCGCGCGCGCAGCCCGACGACCGAAAGGAGCAGCAGCGCGAGCGCGAGAGCCTGCGCCCGATCCAGCGCGGGCACCGGCGGCGCGAGCCCCGCGGACCACGCGGCTTCGAGATCGGGAAGCGGTCCGATCGCGCGCGGGTCGGGAGCTTGCGGCGTGCCGGTCTGAACGAGGAGCTCCCGCGCGACGCGCGGCGCCAGCGGGGGCAGGCCCTGCGCGAGGCGCAGCCCCTGCGCCGCCAGGACCACGCCCGCGACCATCGCCGCCGCGCCGGACGAACCGCCGAACGTCGCTTGGTAGCGCTGGCGGACGTCACCCGGATCGAAGAGACCGCCGCCGCCCAGCGTCGTCAGCCCTTCGCCGATTCCCTGCACGTCCACGCGGCTGCCGTAGGTCGCGAACGAGAGGGGCGCGTGGGTGCCTGCCGAGCCGGCTGCGACGATCAGCGCGCCGGTGTCGCTCTGCGCGCGATCGAAGCGGCCATTGCAGCCGGGCGCGTCGAGGTCCACCGCACCGTTGCCGGCCGCCTCGACGACGATCACGCCGAGCGCGGTCGCCGTCGAGATCACGGCACGCCACGGTGCGAACCACTCGACCGGCCCCGCGCCAAGCTGCGAGCCCGCGCCACATTCGTTTCCGCACACGCAGATCTGCTGCTCGACCAGGATCACGTCACCCGCGCTCGACACCTCGAGCGCCCGCTCGATCGCGTAGCCGACGTCCCAGAGGCGCTCCGCGGTGTACGCGGCGGCCACGCGCACCTGGGCTGCGGGAGCGATCCCGGTCACGCCGTAGCCGTTCGCGGGAGCGGCCAGGATTCCCAGCACGGCGTTTCCGTGGTTGCCCTGGTCTGGAAAAGGGCTCTGCGGGGTGCCGGTCGCGATGACGCTCGCAGCGCCGAGCTCGAGGTCCTCGTGATCGATGCGCCACTCGTACTCGACGTCGACGAGTCGCGCTCCCGCGCCGTCCGCACCGGCGACACCCGAGAGCGGGGCCGACCCGATGCCCGCGGGGGCGGCCGCCGCATAGGCCTGCGCAGCGCTGAAATCCGGCGTCGGCGGCGCCAGGTCGACGGGCGGCGGCATCGGCTCGGGCCACGGCTCGGCGCTCTCCACCTCGGGAAGCGCGCCGAGAGCGGCCGCAAGCGACGCGGGGGCTTCGCCCTCGGGAACCGGGACGTCGAAGAAGAGCGTGAGATCGGGAAGCCGACGCCCGCTCTCGCGCTCGCCGCGCTCGCGCTCCGCGCGCAGGGCCGCGGGGCTGCGCCCGAAGGTGGGCGTGAGCGCTCCCGCGCGAACCCGATGAGCCGCGAGCAGACGGCGCAGCGGCGACAAGTCCGCGCGCCGCGAGACCAGCTCGCCGCGTTCGAGCCGCGCGTCTACGCCGTCGCGGAGCTTCAGCGCAATCCGCGCGCCGGGCGCCTGCGCCCGTACGGGCAGCGCGAGCCCGAGCAGGACGACTACCGCCAGGAGCGAAGCCAGATCTCGAGCGCTCGTCTGCAACTCCATGCCGGAGAAAGAGAAGCTCAGCAGGATCAGGTCAGACTACCAGACCCGCCCTCGGCTACGAGAAGATCGATCGGCGGCGCGGCAGCTCTTCTTCGAGCAGATCTTGAATTGCGCCGCGCACCTGCTCGCGCGTGCGATTGACGTAGAGCGGATCGAGCGCGCGTTCGGGTTCCACGTCGTCGAACCAGATCGGCTCGCCGAACCGGATCCGCCAGCGGCTCGGCAGCGGAATGATTCCGAGCGGACCGAGCAGCGGGAAGGTCGGCGTGATCGGAACCGGCACCCCCACGAGCCGCCGCAGAAGCCGGGGCTCGAAGAGGATCGGATAGACCTCTTCCGAACCCACGACGGCGACCGGCACGATCGCGGCCCGCAACCGCGCCGCCAACGGCACGAATCCTCCGCGCGCGAAACGCTGCAGCCGATAGCGGTCGCGGAAGGGCTTGAGGGCACCCTTCTGACCCTCGGGAAACGCGATCACCCACTGATCGCCGAGAAGCAGGCGCTCGGCGTTCTCGGCGCAGGCGCGGACCGCGCCGAGCCGGGCGAGACGTGACTGCGAGAACGGCAGCGTCGCGAGCCAGTCCGCGACGAGCGGCCGAGGCCGGCGCCGCGAGGGGTGCAGCCGCTCGACCGCGTGCGCGACCATCAGCGCGTCCCAGGGGAGGATACCCGCCGTGTTCGCGACGAAGAGCACTCGCGGCGCGTCGGGGACGCCCTCGATTCCCGAGACCTCCACTCGCCAGTAGCGGTCGAATAGCCAGTCGAGCCACCCGCGCGTGCGCGACAGGTACTGAAGATCCAGACCGAACTCGTCGACCTCGGCGGACACGTCCGCCGCGCCGGGGATCGACATGCGCTCGCGCACGGCCTCGTAGAGCTTCACGACGTCGACGTCCTCGAGCTGCGCCCGCACGCGGCGCGCGAGGCCCTCGAGCCAGCCGAGCGCGCGCTCGTCCGGTGGGTCGAATTCCTCGTCCTCCTCGTCCTCGAGTGCGGCCCCCGGAATCGAGTCGGGTATTCCGAAGCGGCGCTCGAGCTCGCCGCGCAGGGCGCGCACGGACGCGCGGAGCTCCGCGAGCGCCTCCATCCGCGCGTCCCGGTCCGGAGGGCCGCCGACCGTCACCGGTAGCCCCGAAGCTTGCGAGCGACCACGAAGCTCATCCACGCCTCTTGCGTGGTGTAGACCGGCTCGAAGCCGAGCAGCTCGCGCGCGCGGCGCGTGTCGACCACCCACAGGAAGCGCAGGTAGTCGTAGAAGGCCGCGGGTGGATCGCCGCTTCGCGCGATCGATCCCAGATATGCGGCGCGGTAGAGCAGCGGGTGCGGGAGCGGCAGGTTCGACTTCCCCGCCAGCCGCAGCAGCGTCGACAGCGGCAGCACGCCCTCGCCCGCCAGGTTCAACGGGCCGGGCGCGTCGCGCTCGAGCGTGAGCTCCACGGCATCGAGCCAGTCGTTCTCGTGCAGGAACTGCAGGAGCGGGTCGTAGCCGAGCAGCGTCGTGACGCGGCCGGACTCGAAGCTGCGCGTGACTGCGGACTCGTAGCTCGGGCCGATGATCCACGACGGACGGAGCACGGTGACGACCATCGCGCGGTGACGCTGCGCGAAGATGCGCGTCAGACTCTCGACCTCGGCGCGATCGCGCAGGGCGTGCGCGTCGCGCTGCGGCCGGAGCGGATGGTCCTCGGAGAGGAAGTTCGGGTTGTCGGGGTGCGCGCCGTAGACCTGCGCCGTGCTCGTGACGACGAGCTTGCGCACGCCTGCGGCAGCGGCGGCGTTGAGCACGTGCAACGAACCGACCACCTCGAGCTCGTGCGCGTACTCGGGATCGGGGTACGGATCGGTGAAGTAGGCGGCGTGGAGCAGCGTCTCGCAACGCTCCTTGTCTAGGATCTCGGCGACCAGGCTGTCGGCCGTCGGCTCGGTGAGGTCGACGGCGTGGAAGCGGACGCGGCCTTCCAACCTGCGCGGCAAGCGCAGATCGAGCGCGACGACACGGGGCGGCGGATCCTGCGCGAGCAATCGCTCGGCGATGCGGGCACCGGTGAAGGTGCCGAGACCCGTGATCGCGATGGCCCCGGGTCCGACGCTGTGCGGCGGTCGCCTGGCGGTCACGAGGCCTGTATCGGCCATGGGTCCCGGGGTGTCAATCACCGCTATCATGCGACGCGATGTCCGACTCGCGCCCCCTCGTCGTCCGCGATCCCCGCTTTCGCGAGCACGTCTCGCCGCGCTCGCACCCCGAGCGGCCGGAGCGTCTGGTCGCCGTCGATCACGCTCTCGACGCCCTGGGCGACGCGGTCCGCTTCCTCGCGCCGCGCGAGGCGACCGACGAGGAGCTGCTCGGCGCTCACGAGCGCCGCTACCTCGAGGCGCTGGACGGGTGCGTCGGCCGAACCCGCCAGCTCGACCCCGACACCTATTGCTCGCCGCGCTCGGTCGAGGTCGCGCGGCTCGCGGCCGGCTCGCTGATCGAGGCGTCGCTGCGCGTCGCACGCGGTGAAGCGAAGCGCGCCTTCGCGGCGCTGCGTCCGCCCGGCCACCACGCCGAGATCGACGCCGCGATGGGCTTCTGCTTGTTCAACAACGTCGCAATCGCGGCGCGAGCGCTGCGCGAGCAGGCCGGCGTCGAGCGGATCGCGATCGTCGACTGGGACGTGCACCACGGCAACGGCACGCAGCACGCGTTCGAGGCCGAGCGCGACGTCCTCTTTGCTTCGACCCACCAGTTCCCCTTCTACCCCGGCACCGGCGCGCTCGACGAGCAAGGCCACGAGCGCGGCCTGGGCGCGACGCTGAACCTGCCGCTGCCCGCGGGCTGCGGCGACGCGGAGTACGGCGCGATCTTCGACGCCGTGCTTGCGCCGGTCCTGCTCGCGTTCAAGCCCGAGATGATCCTCGTCTCGGCTGGCTTCGACGCGCACGAGCGCGACCCGCTCGGCGGAATGAACGTGACGACGCGCGGCTTCGGCCTTTTCACCGAGCGGATCTGCGCGGTCGCGGACGAGGTCTGCGACGGGCGCGTCGTGCTCACGCTCGAGGGCGGCTACGACCTCGATGCGCTCGGCGAGTCGGTCGGCGAAGCGGTGCGCGTGCTCGCCCGGCCGGGCTCGACGAGCCACGCGTTCCCCGAAGTCACACCCGGGGCGCTCGCTCTCGCGCGCGTGTTCCGCGAGGCGCATGCGCGCCACTGGCCGACGCTCACTCGCCGCATCCAGGCCTGACTCGCCACGCCCCCAGATCTTGAGGCTGTCACTCGAGTCACCGCAACATGCAGGGGCTCGTGCGCTGCTGCGCATGGGGTGAGTCAAGGCGCGGAATTTCTTTCATTTTTTTCGCATTCGGGTGTTGACGGGCGGGATTGGAGGGGTGTAAGGTGGGTCTCAGTGGGATAGGGCCCCAAAGGCCGCCGGTGCTTGATCAGGGGGGGAGCGCCGGGTCTTTGGGGCCCCCTTCCCACCGGTGCGTGCGGGGGCCGGTGGAAGATGTTCTGGGGGTGCCATGAGCACGTTCTCGACGAGAAGGGGCGCACCAGCCTTCCGAAGGAATTCCGCGACCTTCTGACGCGCGGATCCGAGCTGCCCTGGCTCACCGCCCGCTCGCGCTGCCTGGCGATCTACCCGGCCGAGAAGTTCGACAAGATCCGCCAGCGCCTCTCGGAGGACGTTCTGAACGACGCCGCCGAGGCGCTCGAGCGCCTGATCATCGGACACGCGACACCGTGCAGTGTTGACCGCGCCGGCCGCATCCTGATCCCACCGACGCTGCGCCGACGCGCGCAGCTCGGTCGCGAGCTCGTCTTCATGGGTCTCACCGACCGTGTCGAGATCTGGGACCGCGCGCGCTACGAGGCCGAGATCGAGACCACGCAGCAGAACGAGGCCGAGAACTCGCGCTTCCTGCGGGGCGCCACGCGGTGAAGCCCGCTCACGCCCCCGTGATGGTCGACGAGGTGCTCGCGCTGCTCGCGCTCGCCCCCGACGCGCGCGTCGTCGACGGCACCACCGGCCACGGCGGCCACGCCGAGGCGATCCTCGAGCGGCTCGGCCCCGACGGGCTGCTCGTCGGCCTCGATCGCGACGCGGAGATGCTCGAGGTCGCGGAGAAGCGCCTCGCGCGCTTCGGCGAGCGCGTGAAGCTCTTCCACGCGCGCTTCTCGTTCCTGCGCGAGGTGGTCGCCGCCGCGGGGGCCGCCCCGGTGGACGGCGTGCTGCTCGACCTGGGCGTGTGCTCGGCGCACCTCGACCGGATCGAGCGCGGCATGAGCTTCCGGATCGGCGACACCCCCGTGCCGCTCGACATGCGCATGGATCGCACGCAAGGCGAGACGGCTGCCGAGCTGCTCGCGCGCTCGAGCCGGGACGAGCTCGCCGACCTGCTGCGCGACGGCGGCGTGCCCACGCCGGGCCGGATCGCGCGGGCGCTCGACGAACGGCGGCCGATCGAGACCGTCCAGGATCTGGTCGCGGCGCTCGACGGCGTGCGCATGCCGGAGCGCCGCCATCACCCGGCGACGCTCGTCTTCCAGGCGCTGCGCATGGCCGTGAACGACGAGCTCGCCGAGCTCGACGCCGGGCTCGCAGGCGCGCTCGACGTGCTCGCCGACGGCGGACGGCTCGCCGTGCTCTCCTACCATTCCGGAGAGGATCGCCGGGTCAAGCAGTTCTTCGCGCGCGAGGCGAAAGGCTGCATCTGCCCGCCGGATCTGCCCGTCTGCGGCTGTGGTCGCACCCCGAGACTCCGGATCGTCGCGCGCGGCGACCAGCCGAGCCGCGCCGAGGTCGCGCGCAATCCGCGCGCGCGAAGCGCCCGATTGCGCGGAGGCGTGCGGTGCTGAACGCGCGCCTGCGCAAGCAGGGTCCGTGGTTCAGCGCGCTCGTCGCGCTCGCGCTCGGCGCGATCGCGGCATCCGGCGTGCTGGTCTACGTGCGCACGCACGTCACGTCGCTGCGCTACGAGCTCGGACGCCGCGTTTCGCACGAGCACGCGCTCTCGCTCGAGGTCGAGCGTCTGCGCGTCGAGACCGCCGCGCTCGCCGCGCCCGAGCGGATCGAGCCGCGCGCGCTCGAGCTCGGCCTGATCTACCCCGCTCCCGAACAGGTCGTCTCCCTCTACGACGACCAGCTCGCCGCTCCGCACGACGTCGCGGCAGGCGGACCGCGTTGAGCGCCGCGCGGCGCACGCGCCGTCGGCGGAGCGCGGGCCTCCAGCCCGGCCGCCTGACGGTCGTCGCGTGCGTCGGGCTG
>CAZMKX010000009.1:0-5209 GCA_964566375.1 uncultured Myxococcales bacterium | reverse complement strand
GCCGAGCGCGTGCGCAAGCTCGGGATCGAGGGCGTGCACCTGCATCAGGAGCGGCGGCGGTTCTATCCGAACGGCGCGCTCGGCGGACCGATCCTGGGCTTCGCCGATCGCGACGGACGCGGTCTCTCGGGCGTCGAGCTGCTCTTCGATCGCGAGCTGCGCGGCGCGGGTGCGGAGATGCGCGTCGGACGCGACGGCGGCGGGCGCGTGCTTCCCACGGGCACGCACGCGCCGGAGACGCGCGCGGGGCAGCCGATCACCCTCGCGCTCGACCTCGAGCTGCAGCACTTCGCGGAGAAGGCGCTCGCGGAGTCGCTGCGCAAGACCGGCGCGCGACATGCGACGCTGGTCGCGCTGGATCCGCGGACCGGCGAGATCCTCGTGCTCGCGGAGTCGCCGAGCTTCGACCCGAACCGGTTCTGGCTGGAGGACTCCTCCGCGTACCGCGCGCGCGCGTTCGTCGACACGTTCGAGCCCGGCAGCACGCTGAAGCCGTTCTCGATCGCGCTCGCGCTCGAGGCCGGCGTCACGCATCCCGACGAGATCTTCGACTGCGAGGGCGGGCGCTTTCGCATCGGGCGCCGCACGATCCGCGACTACCACCCGCACGACCTGCTCACCGTCAGCGACATCCTGCGCCTGTCGAGCAACATCGGCACGGCCAAGATCGCCGACCGGCTCGGCTCGAAGCGCCTCGTCGACGGAATGCGCCGCTTCGGCTTCGGCCGCACGACCGGCAGCCGCTTCCCCGGCGAGGTCGGCGGCAGCGTGCGCGAGATCCGAGAGCGGCAGGCGATCGAGCGCGCGAACCTGTCCTTCGGGCAGGGCATCACCGTGACGCCCGTGCAGCTCGTGGCCGCGATGGCCGTTTTCGCGAACGGCGGGCTGCGGGTGGCTCCGCGCGTCACGCGCGCCTCCGAGCAGACGCCCGCCGTCGCCGGCGAGCGCGTGCTCTCGGAGCGCACCGCCCGCACCGTCGTCGCGATGATGCAGCGCGTGGTCGAAGACGGCACGGGCAAGCTCGCGGCGCTCCCGCACGTGCAGGTCGCCGGCAAGACCGGGACCGCCCAGAAGGTCAAGGACGGCGCGTACTCGCAGAAGGACTACATGGCGTCCTTCATCGGCATCGCGCCGGTTTCGAATCCGCGGCTCGTGATCGGCGTCTTCATCGACGAGCCGCGCGGGATCCGCACCGGCGGCATGGTGGCCGCGCCGGTCTTCCGCGAGGTTGCCGGCTACGCGCTCGATCGACTTGGCGTCGGCGGCGGATCGCCCAAGCGTGCGCCCGTCGCGACGGCGCGGCCGGCGAAGCTCGGCACGCAGGAAGCGTGGGCGAGAGGGCGCGCGGAATGAGCCAGAGCCTGGCCGAGCTCGTCGCGGATCTCGGCGCGGTCGTCGAGGGGCCGGCGCACGCGCCGGTGCGCGACGTCTGCTACGACTCCCGCGCCGTGCGCCCGGGGTCGCTCTTCGTCGCGCTGCGCGGAGCCCGGACCGACGGTCACCGCTTCGTCGCGCAGGCCGTCGAGGCCGGCGCGAGCGCGCTGCTCGTCGAAGAGGCGCCTTCGAACCGGCCCGCGCACGTCGCCGTCGCGCGCGTTCCGGACTCACGCCGGGCGCTGGCCGACGTCGCCGCGCGCTTCTTCGGCCATCCCGCGCGGCGCCTGACGCTGATCGGTGTCACGGGGACGAACGGCAAGACCAGCACCGTGCGGATGATCGAGTCGATCCTGCTGGCTTCCGGCCGGCGCGCCGGCAGCCTGGGCACGATCTCGGTGCGCTATCCCGGCTTCGAGGAGAAGTCCTCGCTCACGACGCCCGAGTCGCTGGACCTGCAGCGCTGGCTCGCGCGGATGCGCGACGCCGGCGTCGTCGCGGTCGCGATGGAGGTCTCCTCGCACAGCCTCGCGCTCGGGCGCGTCCGGGGCCTGCGCTTCGCGGCCGGCGTCTTCACCCACCTGACCCAGGACCATCTCGACTTCCACGAGGACATGGAGAGCTACGCCGCCGCCAAGGCGCGCCTCTTCAGCGCGGAGTACCTCGCCGGCAGCGCAGTGCTGAACGGCGCCGATCCGTGGACGCCGCGCTTTGCCGCGGTCGCGCGCGAGGCGGGCCGCGAGGTCGTCACCTACGCGCGCGGCGCGGACGCGCGCGCCGACTTCCGCACCGTCGACGAGCACATCGAGCTGTCGCGCTCGCACCTGCGCGTGCGTGGTCCCGACGCGGAGGTCGAGGTCGAGCTTCCGCTTCCCGGCGACTTCCAGATCGACAACGCGCTCGCGGCGCTCGCGACGGGACGCGCGCTCGGGCTCGAGTGGGACGCGATCCGCCGCGGGCTCGAGCGCTGCCCTGCGGTTCCCGGCCGGCTCGAACGCGTCGGCGAGGGCCGCCCGATCGTGCTCGTCGACTACGCGCACACCGCAGACGCGCTCGACCGCGTGCTCGGCCGCGTCCGCCCGCTGGTCGCGGGCCGCCTGATCGCCGTGTTCGGCTGCGGCGGCGATCGCGACCGAACCAAGCGCGCGCCGATGGCGCGCGCCGCCTGCGCGCACGCCGATCACGTGATCGCGACCAGCGACAACCCGCGCAGCGAGGATCCCGACGCGATCCTGCGCGACGTCGCGATCGGCCTCTCGGGCTCGCACGAGATCGTCCGCGACCGGCGCGAGGCGATCGCGCGCGCGGTCGCGCGCGCGGGAAACGACGACTGCATCGTCATCGCCGGCAAGGGTCACGAGGACTACCAGATCGTCGGCCGCGAGCGACTCGCCTTCGACGACCGTGAAGAGGCGCGCCGCGCGCTCGAAGCACGCGGGGTGGCGGCATGAGCTGGCGACTCGGCGAGCTCGCGCGCTTCTGCGGTGGTCGCGTGATCGGATCGTCCGACGCGGTCGTCGAGAGCGTCTCGACCGACACGCGCACCCTCGGCCGCGGCGCGCTGTTCGTCGCGGTCGCGGGCGAGAGCTACGACGGACACGACTACACCGCGGATGCGCTCGCGCGCGGGGCCGTGGCGCTGCTCGTCTCGCGTGCGGACGCCGCGCCCCCCGGCGCGAACGCGATCGCCGTCGCCGACACCGTCGCGGCGCTCGGCGAGATGGCGCGCGGACACCGAGCGCGCTTCGGCGGTCCGGTCGTTGCGATCACGGGCTCGAACGGCAAGACCACCACCAAGGAGCTCTGCGCGCGCGTGCTCGAGGCCGCGGGGCGGCGCGTGCGCCGCACGCCCGGCAACTTGAACAACCACATCGGAATGCCCCTCTCGGTGCTGGCACTCGAGCCCGCGGACGACGTGCTGGTGGTCGAGATGGGCATGAACCACGAAGGCGAGATCGATCACCTCGCGCGAATCGCCGAACCCACGGTCGGCGCGATCACGAACGTGGCGCCGGCGCATCTCGGTCCCCTCGGCTCGCTCGAGGCGATCGCGCGGGCGAAGGGCGAGCTCTTCGCGCGGATTCGCGCCGACGGCGTCGCGATCGTGAACGCCGACGACGCGAACTGCGTCGCGCAGAGCGAGCGCTTCGCAGGCCGGAAGCTCCGCTTCGCCGAGCACGCCGAAGCCGACGTGCGCGCACGCGCAGTCCGCTCCGAAGGCGGCGCCGCGCGCTACACACTCTCGTGTCCTGCAGGCGAGACGGAGATCCGCATGCGCGCGCCCGGGCTGCATCTCGTCGAGGACGGCCTTTGCGCGGCGGCCGCAGCTCTCGCCAGCGGCGCGCTCGGCGCCGCGGCGCTCGAGGCGATCCGCACCGGGCTCGAGGGCTTCGGGGGCGTGCCCGGCCGCGTCGCGCTGCGCGAGAGCCCGGATGGCTTGCGTCTCGTCGACGACACCTACAACGCCAATCCACACTCCGTCGCGCGCGCCCTCGAGACGCTGGCGCAGCTGCGCGGCGGCGGACGGGCCTTCGCGGTGCTCGGCGACATGTTCGAGCTCGGCGACGACGCTCCCGCGCTGCACGCCGGGATCGGCCGCAAGGCCGCGGCCTCGGGGCTCGAGGCGCTCGTCGCGGTCGGACCGCTCTCGCGAAACACCGCGCGGGCCGCGCGCGACGCGGGCCTCGAGCGGACACTGGAGTGTGACGACCCGGAGAGCGCCGCCGAGCTGGTGCGCAAGCATGCGCGCGCCGGGGACGTGGTGCTGGTGAAGGGATCGCGCGGCATGCGCCTCGAGCGCGTCGTGCAACGCCTGTTGGAGCCCCGCTGATGCTGTACCACCTCTTCTACGAGCTGCTCTCCGCCGACATCTCGGGTCTCAACGTCTTCCGCTACCTGACGTTCCGCAGCGTCGGGGCGGCGCTCACGGCGCTGTTGATCTCCTTCATCGCGGGTCCGGCGCTGATCCGCCTGCTCGAGAATCGCCAGATCGGCCAGACCATCCGCGAGGACACGCCGGGCCGTCACCAGGCCAAGGGCGGCACGCCCACGATGGGCGGCGTGCTGATCCTCTCGGCGGTTTTCGCGAGCACGCTGCTCTGGGCCGAGTGGACCAACCCCTACGTGTGGATCGTTCTGTTCGTGACGTTCGGCTGCGGCGCGATCGGATTCGTCGACGACTACAAGAAGGCGATCCGGAAGAACCCGAAGGGCATCAGCGCACGCGCGAAGCTGATCGGCCAGATCGCGGTCACGGGTATCGCGGCCGTCTGGCTCTACCTGCTGCCGGGCTTCGACGCGGCGCTGTCGTTCCCGCTGATGAAGGGCTTCCACCCGGTGATCGGCTGGCTGTACGTGCCGTTCGCGATGATCTTCATCGTCGGCTTCTCGAACGCGGTGAACCTGACCGACGGGCTCGACGGCCTCGCGATCGGCCCGACCATGATCACCGCCGGCGTGATCGGCCTGTTCAGCTACGTGGTCGGCAACAGCGTGATCGCGAACTACCTCGAGCTCAAGCACGTACCCGGCGCCGGAACGCTCGCGATCTTCTGCTCGTCGCTGATGGGCGCGGGGCTCGGCTTCCTCTGGTACAACACGTACCCCGCGTCGGTGTTCATGGGTGACACCGGCGCGCTCGCGCTCGGCGGCGCGCTCTCGACCGTCGCCATCATCACCCGCCAGGAAGTCGTGCTCGTGATCGCGGGCGGGCTCTTCCTGGTCGAGATGTTCTCGGTGATGATCCAGGTCGCGTCGTTCAAGACGCGCGGCAAGCGCGTCTTCCGCATGGCGCCGATCCACCACCACTACGAGCTCCGGGGCTGGCCGGAGCCGC
>CAZMKX010000008.1:0-19697 GCA_964566375.1 uncultured Myxococcales bacterium | reverse complement strand
CGTGTGCCGGCTCTTGAACCACATGAAGAAGCGCGGTGTGAAGCGGGTCGAGGTCGCCCTGCGGCCCGAGGACAAGGACATGCCCCTCCTGCCGTGGATCGACCCGAACAACTTCAACCCCGGCTATCTGATGCGCTCGATGCACCTGCTGCCCAAGCGCGGCGACAAGCCCGAGTGGCAGCACACCCAGGACTACTGGGCCGAGAAGGTGGCGATTCCCGCGATCGATCTCGACGCGAAGGAGTTCATCTACCACTGAGTCCGGATGCCGGCACCGGGACGCGGGTCTCGGTCTGGTACGGGAATGCCTTCTCCTCGAGAGCCACGCGGCAGTTGCGAAGAAAACGGGGATGCATTCGCGCCTGCGATCGCTTGCCGCATACGAAAACGCGACCGACACTTCGTGGATGCAATTCAGAACTGCGACTTGGGCGGTCGGGCTCGTGCTCTGTCTCGCGCTCGGCGGCGTCGCACCCGCGGAGGAGACCGCGCCGCCCGCGGAGGCGACGAAGGCGGCTGAGCCCGCCGCGAAGGAGCCGCACTCCGTCGGCCACCGCCTGCTCCTCTGGATTCCCAACCGGGTTTTCGACGTGCTCGACCTGGTCCGCCTGCGCTTCCGCGTCGGGCCGGGGATCAGCGCGAGCGTGCGCGCGACCGAGATCGCCGACGTGACGATCGGCGCGCTCGCGACGATCTGGGCGGGGCTTCACGGCCCGCGCGCCCGGCCCGAGATCCCGTGGCCGCTCGGCGTCGAGACGCTCGCGACCGTCGAAGTGAGCGTCGCCGAGGCCGGCAGCGACGAGGGCCGGTTCGGACCGCAGTACGGTCCGCTCGAGGTCGGCCTCGGCACGCAGCTCGCGATCATCGGCTTCGACATCGGCGTCGAGCCCTACGACGCATTCGACCTGCTGGCGGGGATCTTCCTGTTCGATCCGAAGGGCGACGACTTCTAGCCCGGCTCGCCCTCGGGCAGCGGCGTTCGGGCAGAATGCCGCGATGAGCACCGAGCCCAAGCCCGCGACTCCTCACACCCGTCGAGCCAACGCCGGCGTGCAGTTCGATCTCGATCGCGCCGACTTCGAACGCGCCTCGCGCGGCCTCGTCGCGCGACACCCCACGGGACGCATCGAGGGCCGCTACGGCCCGGCGTGGGATCTCGGCCGCTACGCGTTCCTGGCCGCTGACGCGGCCGCTCCCGACTCGGTGAATCCGAGCCTGTGGCGGCAAGCGAAGCTGAACGCGATCGACGGGCTCTTCGAGGTCGCGCCCGGGCTCTGGCAGGCGCGCGGCTACGACATCTCGAACATCTCGTTCATCGCGGGAAACGAGGGCTGGGTCGTGATCGATCCGCTCACCAGCGCGTCGTGCGCGAGGGCGTGTCTGGCGCTCGCGAACGAGCACCTCGGCGCGCGACCGGTCACGGCGGTGATCTACACGCACTCGCACGCGGACCACTTCGGCGGGGTGCTCGGCGTGACGAGCGCCGAGGACGTGGCCGCGGGCCGCTGCCGCGTGATCGCGCCCGAGGGCTTCCTGTTCGAGGCCGTCGCCGAGAACCTGCTCGCGGGCCCCGCGATGGGACGCCGCGCGCTGTACCAGTTCGGCCCCCTGCTTCCGCCCGGGCCGCGCGGTCAGGTCGACGCGGGCCTCGGCAAGTCGATCCCGATCGATCCGCCGGGACTGCTCGCGCCCAGCGAGGACATCACACACACCGGTCAGGAGCTCGTCGTCGACAGCGTGCGCATCGTCTTCCAGCTTACGCCCGAGACCGAAGCGCCCGCGGAGATGAACTTCTTCTTCCCCGACCACGGCTGGCTCTGCATGGCCGAGAACTGCACCCACACGATGCACAACCTGGTGCCGATCCGCGGCGCGCAGGTGCGCAACGCGCTCGACTGGTCGAAGTACATCGGCGAGGCAATCGAGCTCTTCGGCGCGCGCACGGAGCTGTTCTTCGCGTCGCACCACTGGCCGCGCTGGGGCGGCGAAGACGTGCGCAGCTACCTGGCGCTGCAGCGCGATCTGTACCGCTTCATGCACGACCAGACGCTGCGCTTCGCGAATCACGGGCTCACCGCTCCGGAGATCGCCGAGACGCTTGCCCTTCCGCCCGAGTTCCTCGCGCACGGCCACACGCGCGGCTACTACGGCGACCTGGTGCACAACGCGAAGGCCGTGTACCAGCGCTACCTATCCTGGTACGACGGGAACCCCGCGCGCCTTCACACGCATCCGCCGGTCGAGGCCGCGAAGCGCTACGTCGCGTTCATGGGCGGGGCCGAGTCGGTGCTCGCGCAGGCGCGCGCATCCTTCGACGAGGGCGACTACCGCTGGGTCGCCGAGGTCGTGAACCACCTGGTCTTCGCCGAGCCCGGCAATACCGCGGCGCGCGAGCTTCAGGCCGACGCGCTCGAGCAGCTCGGCTATCAGGCGGAGTCGGCGACGTTCCGCAACGCCTATCTGATGGGCGCTCGGGAGCTGCGGAACGGCCCGCCCCCCTCGCTGCCGGTGACACGCTCGGGCCTCGTCGCCGCGCTGACCGTCGAGCAGGCCTTCGACGCGATCGCGATCCGTCTCCGCGCCGAAGCCGTCGGCGGCGTGGACGTCGCGATCAATTTCACGTTCACCGATCTCGAGGAGCGCTGGCTCCTCGGGCTGTCGAACCGCACGCTTCGGTCCGTGAGGGGTCGTCACGACGCCGGAGCGGCCACGAGCGTCACGCTCACGCGCGCGCGCTTCCTGTCGATCGTCACCGGCGAGACGACGTTCGCGAACGCCGCGAACGCCGGAGACGTGAAGATCGTCGGAGACGCGGCCGCGCTCGACGCGATCTTCGGCAACCTCGACACCTTCCAGTCGGGATTCGCGATCGTCGAGCCGTAGGCGGTGCGCGCTAGGGCGCGCGGTCGGCGCCCGGCTTGCGCAGGACCAGCGCGTAGCCGTCGGGCCCGAACCAGTGCGTGTGCCAGTCCGTGATCACGCGAACTCGCTCGAAGCCCGCGGCCTCGAGCTCGCGCAGCGCCGCGTCGATCGCGATGCCGTGGTGGGTGCGCTCCTCGCCGACGCCCTCGGGCGCGAACGGCACCAGGTACCAGGTCGGCGGGAAGTCGACGACCACGAGCAGAGCGCCCGGGCGCAGCGCACGCAGGAGATCCCGGTCGATCGAAGCCGGGTCCGTCAGGTGGTGATAGACGTGGCGCATGAAGACGGCGTTGCAGCAGTCGGCGGGGAGGCCCGTCGAGTCGAGCTTCGCCTCGAGCACCTCCACGTTCCCGAGCCCCGCGGCCTTTGCTCGTCGCGCGATCTCGTCGCGCTTCTCGACCTCGATCTCCGTCGCGTAGACGCGCCCCGTCGCGCCGACGGCCCGGGCGAACGCGAGCGTGAACTCGCCATCGCCCGCGCCGATCTCCGCCACCGTCATGCCAGGCGCGAGACCGAGCAGCGCGGAAGCGCGTTCGGGCTCGCTCGAGGCCGCGGCGTGCGGCGCGAGCAGGAGAATCGAGGCGAGCAGGGGCCGAGCGAGCTCCCGAAGTCGTCGGAGAAGCGTCTTTGGCATGCGCGAAGCGTCGCGAACTCGTGTTTCCCGTTCGAGTCCGGCGTGCGAAGTCGTGTGTCGAGGGGAGCGCTTGGGGGTCTTCGCTACGCACCGCACCCGCATCAATTCGTGCGTGGCGGCACGCCGCATGCACTATGCTGGCGCGAGGGAGGGCAACGAGGATGATGCGTGCGGGAACCTTGATCGTCTGCGGAGCGATTTCGCTCGGCCTGGCGGCGTGCGGAAGCGAGCAGAAGGCCGATACCGCGCCGCCGCCCGCGCCGACCGCTGCGCCCGCGGCGGCGCCGACTGTGGCAGTTGGCGACGAAGCCAAGAAGATATTCGAGACGCGTTGCTACACCTGTCACGGAATGACGGGACAGGGGGACGGTCCCGGCTCAGCGGGCCTGAATCCGAAGCCGCGCAACTTCACCGATCCCGCCTGGCAGGCGTCCGTGACCGACGATCACATCAACAAGATCATCTTGTACGGCGGCGCGGCGGTCGGCCGCAGCCCGATGATGCCCGGAAACCCGGACCTGATCGCGAAGCCCGCGGTGGTCGCCGCGCTGGTGCAACACGTTCGCAGCCTGGGCAAGGCGCCCTAGGCGCAAAGGAGAGGGAGATGGGCATGTCCAGACATCGCAGCGGGTCGTCGGGGTGGGTGCTCGCCGCGGCGCTTGCGCTCGTGATCGGCACGGCGGCGTGCGGGCCACAGGGGAAGCAGGAGCTGCAGCCCGCCGGCAGCGGATCGGCCGGGGCGACCACGAGCGAGCTGATGAAGGAACGCTCGCTGACGGAGGCCGACGTCGTCGCGGCGTTGAAGACCTATACACCGACGGGTGTGCACGACCCGTACTACATCTTCGCGTCGGGCGGTCACTCGGGTCAGGTCATCGTGATCGGCCTGCCGAGCATGCGGATCCTGAAGGTCATCGGCGTGTTCACGCCGGAGCCGTGGCAAGGCTACGGGTACGGCGACCAGACCAGCGCGATGCTCGGGTCGAGCGACGCGGAGAATGGTGTGCCGCTGAGCTGGGCCGACGTCCATCACCCCGCACTCTCCGAGACGAAGGGCGAGTACGACGGCAAGTTCTTGTTCGTGAACGACAAGGCGAACGCTCGAATCGCGGTCATCGACCTCGAGGACTTCACGACCACTCAGATCGTTCGCAGCGGGCTGATCAAGTCCGACCACGGGGGCGCGTTCGCGACGCCGAACACGGAGTACGTGATCGAGACGAGTCAGTACGCTGCACCGCTCGGCGGAGCGTACGAGCCGATCGAGAAGTACAACGAGGTGTATCGCGGTGCGACCATCCTCTGGAAGTTCGACCGCGCCAAGGGAAAGCTGGTCAAGGAGGAGTCGTTCGCGATCGAGCTCCCGCCCTACGGACAGGACCTGGCGGATGCGGGCAAGCTCGCGAGTGACGGCTTCATGTTCATCAATTCGTTCAACACGGAGCGCGCATGGGGGGGCTCGAGCGAAGGCAATCCGCCGCTCGAGTCGGGCGCCTCGCAGAACGACATGGACTTCCTGCACGTGATCGACTGGAGGAAGGCCGAGCAGGTTGCCGCCTCCGGCAAGACCGAGACGATCAACGGCATGCGCGTGATTCCGCTCGAGACCGCGATCGCGGAGGGCATCCTGCACCTGGTTCCCGAGCCGAAGAGCCCGCACGGGGTCGACGTCTCGCCGGACGGTCAGGACATCGTCGTCGCCGGAAAGCTCGACACGCACGCGACGGTGTACTCGATCGAGAAGATCAAGGCGGCGATCGAAGCCAAGAAGTACGCCGGCAACGACGACTACGGCGTGCCGATCCTGCCCTTCGAGGACACGATCCGTGGCCAGGTCGAGATCGGGCTGGGTCCGCTGCACACGCAGTACGACAACTCGGGCAATGCCTACACCTCGATCTTCCTGGAATCCGCGGTCGCGAAGTGGAACCTGAAGGACCTGAAGCTGATCTCGAAGATTCCGGTGCACTACAACGTGGGTCACATCACCGCTCCCGAGGGCGACACGGTCAGCCCGGACGGCGGATACGTCGTGGCGATGAACAAGTGGGCGATCGACCGCTTCCAGGACGTGGGGCCGCTGCTGCCGCAGAACTTCCAGCTGATCGACACGGCGAGCGAGCCGATGCAGCTGCTCTACGACCTGCCGATCCCGAACGGCGAGCCGCACTACGCGCAGACGATCAAGGCCGACAAGGTGAAGGCGATCAGCGTCTATTCGCCCGTCGGCACGGATCCCGCGACGCATGCGGTCTCGCCGAACGCCGTCGAAGCCGGCAAGGAGCGGGTGGAGCGACGACAGGACGGCGTGCACGTCTACATGACTGCGGTACGCAGTCACTTCGTGCCCGACGTGATCCGCGTCAAGGAAGGCGAGACGGTCCACATCCACCTGACGAACACCGAGCAGGCCAAGGACGCGACCCACGGCTTCGCGATCGCGGACTTCAACGTGAACGTGAGCATCGAGCCGGGTGAGCACTCGGACATCACGTTCGTGGCCTCCAAGCCTGGCGTCTTTCCGCTGTACTGCACCGAGTTCTGCTCGGCGCTCCACCTCGAGATGGCCGGGTACCTGCTCGTCGAACCGAAGAGCTGACGGAGACGCGGGGGCGTGAAGTACTCGCACGCCATCGGAGCGTGGCTTCTCGCCCTCGCGTCCCTCGGCTTCGACCGGCCTGAGCCGTGCCGGGACGTGGCCGCCGGTGAGCCGGTGCAGGCGTTGCTCGACGGGGCGGCGGACGGCGACTCCTTCTGTCTCGGGCCGGGTACTCACCCCGGCCCGCTGCGCGTCTCGCATCGGGTCACGCTCGCGGGGCCGCGCGAGGCCGTGGTTCTCGCGACCGGACCCGGCTCGACGATCTCCCTCGACGCCAGCGGTGCCGTGCTCGCCGGCTTGACCGTCGACGGCAGCGGCGGGCGCTTCGAGATGCTCGACGCGGCCGTCCGCATCACCGCCGACGACGTTCGTGTCGAGGGCGTCGCGGTGCGCAACGCGCTCTTCGGAATCCTCGCGAACCGCGCCAGCCGGCTGGTGATCCGCGGCAACGACGTCCGAGGCAACGCGAACAAGGCGCTCGGGCTTCGCGGCGACGCGATCCGCCTGTGGGAGGTGCGCGACTCGCTCGTCGAGGCCAACCACACGCGCGACGCACGCGACCTGGTCGTCTGGTACTCCCCGCGCAATCGCCTGGTCGGAAACGTCGTGGAGCGCGGTCGCTACGGAATCCACTTCATGTACAGCCACGAGAACGTCGCGAGCGACAATCTCATGCGCGAGAACGTCGTCGGGATCTTCGCCATGTACAGCCGCCACCTTCGCATCGAGCGCAACCTGCTCGCGAGCGCGCGCGGCGCCGCCGGCATGGGCTTCGGCGCCAAGGAGTCGGGCGACCTCGAGCTCCGCGAGAACGCGATCGTCGAGAACACGATCTGCATCCACCTCGACAACAGCCCGCTGCAGCCCGACGAGTGGAACACCTTCGAGGGCAACGAGGTGAGCGGCTGCGACGTCGGCGTCTCGTTCCAGGGCGTCTCGGACCGCAACCGATTCGTGGGGAACGCCTTCACCGACAACGACGTCCAGGTGCGGATCGAGGGCGGCGGAAGCGCGCGGTCCGCGGAGTGGCGCGGCAACGGCTGGAGCGACTACGTCGGCTACGACCTCGACGACGACGGCGTCGGCGACCTCGCGTACGAGCTCCGCTCGCTCTCCGGGGACCTGACCATGCGCAACCCGCAGCTGAAGCTCTTTCGCGGCGCGCCGGCACTCTGGCTCGTCGAGGTGGTCGGCCACGTGGTGCCGCTGCTCCGACCGACGACGATCCTGGTCGACCCCGAGCCGCGCGTGCGCCTGCGGCCCGCGGGAGCCGCGCATGCGGGTTGAGGTCACGGGCGTCTCGAAGCGGTTCGGCGAGCTCGTCGCGTTGCGCGACGTGAGCTTCAGCCTGCCCGCGGGCGCGCGCACGGCGCTCGTCGGCCCGAACGGCTCGGGCAAGTCGACACTGAACCGCGTCATGATGGGACTTCTCGCGTTCCAGGGCGACGCGCGCCTGGACGGCTTTTCCGCGCGCGACGAGCGCGTCGAGATCGCCCGGCGCATGGCCTACGTGCCGCAGATCGCCCCCGCGCTCGCAGTGCCCGCCGGAGAGCTCGTGCGCGCGCTCGTCTCGGTGCGCGGGGGCGAGCCGGAGCGCGTCGAGAAGACCGCGCGCCGGCTCGGCCTCGAGCTCCCGGAGATCGCGTCGCGCCCGTTTCGCAGCCTGTCGGGCGGGATGAAGCAGAAGCTGCTGATCGCGCTCGCGCTGTCCTCGGACGCGAGCCTCCTGATCCTGGACGAGCCGACGGGCTCGCTCGATGCGCGCACGCGCGAGCGGTTCTTTCCGCTCTTCGACGAGCTGGCCGGCGACGCGACCGTGATCCTCTGCTCGCACCGCCTCGAAGAGGTCCGCCACCTCGTCGACCGGGTGCTCGTGCTGGACGAGGGGCGGCTCGTCTACGACGGCGAAGCGGCGCCGTTCCTCGCGGCCTCGACGACGAGCCTGCTCGAGGTGCGCGCGGACGGCGAGCCGGCGGCACGCTGGCTCGAGAGTCACGGCTTCCGGCGCGGCCCCGGCGGTTGGTGGGTTCGCGCCGCGACGCCCGCGGAGAAGCTCCGACTGCTCCCCGAGCTGATCCGCGCGCTCGAGGGCGCTCTTCTCGACGTCTCGGTGCGCGAGCTCGACTCGCTCGAGTTGGGCACGGCCGGACGCACGGCCACGGAGGACGCCGATGCCGGCTGAGCCGACCCGCGCGCGCTGGCTTCGTTCCGCTCTGGTCGCGGCGGTCGCGGTCGGCGCGCTCGCCGTCGCGCTGCGTTGGGCACAAGCGCCCCCCGACGGCCCCTTGGAGCCCGAGTGGAACCGGACACCCTGCGCGCACTGCGGAATGCTGGTCGGCGAGCCCGCGTTCGCCGCGCAGCTTCACACGCCCGCCGGCGACGTTCGCTACTTCGACGACCCGGGCTGCCTCCTACTCTTCGCCGCGGCTCACCCGGCCGACGAGGCCAGAAGCTGGTTCCACCACCTGCGGGAGCCGCGCTGGATCCCGGCGCCGCAGGCGCGCTTCGTTTCCGTGAGCCCGACGCCGATGGGCTACGGCCTCGGCGCCGTCGGCGAGGACGAGGCTGGAGCGATCACCCGCGCCGAAGCGCTCGCGGCTGCGCAACACCGCGGAGCAGCGGGCGCCGGAGCCGTGCCATGAGGCTCGGCCCGGACTTCGAAGCGGTGGTTCGGCTCGATCTCGCCGAGGTGGTGCGCTCGCGCTGGCTCGCCGTCTGCCTGACGCTCTACGCCGGCCTGGCCGCGATCTTCGTCGCCGCGGGCTTGCGCGAGTCGGGCGTGATCGGATTCACGGGCATGGGTCGCGTGCTGTTCTCGCTGTGTCACACGCTGGTGCTCGTGCTGCCGCTCGTCGCGCTCGTGGCCACGGGTCAGGTCGTGAACCGCGCACGCGACGAGGGCACGCTCGAGCTCCTGATGAGCCAGCCGATCCGGCGCGACCGCTATCTGATCGCCGTTCTCGCGGTTCGCTTCGGCGCGCTCGCGCTTCCGCTCGTCGCGCTGTTCGCGCTGCTCGCGGTTGCGGGCGGGATGATCTCGGGCGCGGGCGTGGCATTCGAGATCGCCGCGCGTGCATCCGCGCTCTGCGGCGCGCTCCTCTTCGCGTTCACGACGCTGGGGCTCCTGATCTCGGTGCGCGTGCGAAGCCCGGCGCGCGCGAACGCCTACGTGCTCGTGTGCTGGCTCGCGGGCGTCGCGATCCTCGACTTCGCGCTGATCGGGGCCATGCTGCGCTGGCACCTGCAGCCGCGCGCGGTCCTGCTGCTCGCCGCGCTGAATCCCGTGCAGGACGTCCGGCTCGCACTGCTCTCCGCAGGCGGCGCGGATCTCGAGTCACTCGGACCCGTCGGCGTCTATCTGATCCAGAGCCTCGGCGCGGGAGGCCTGCTGGCGCTCGGGCTCGTCTGGCCGCTCGCGCTCGGCGTCGCGGCCTTTCAGCAGGCGCTGCGCGCGTTTCGCCGCGGCGACCTGGTCTAGTCGAACACCCCGGAACGAAGAGGAGATCCTCGTGCCCACACTGCGAGAACGCATCGACAAGAGCCTGACGGGCGGACTCGCCCGCGGCACCCGACGGAGCCTCGCGCTGCTGGTGATTCCGCTCGCGCTGAGCTTCAGCGCGCCGCTCTGGCACATGCACATGGTGGCGCCGCAGTACCCCGAGGGACTCGACCTGGAGATCTACGCGTACACCGTCGCGGGCGACGTGAGCGAGGTGAACACGCTGAATCACTACATCGGAATGGCGAAGATCGACCGCGCGGCGCTCTCGGATCTGGACTGGATCCCGTTCGCGCTCGGTGCGTTGGCCCTGCTCGCGCTACGCGTGTCGCTGATCGGGGATCTGCGCGCCCTGATCGACCTGTTCGTGCTGCTGTCTTACTTCACGGCGTTCTCGCTCGCGCGCTTCTACTACAAGCTCTACGTGTTCGGGCACAACTTGAATCCGAAGGCGCCGATCAAGATGGACCCGTTCACGCCGCCCGTGCTCGGCAGCAAGCAGATCGCGAACTTCACCGCGACGAGCTTCCCCGGCGGCGGAACCTTCTGGATCACCCTATTCGCGCTGGGGGTCGTCGCGCTCCTGCTTCTGAACTACCGGGCGCAGCGTCGCGCGTGGAGCGCGCCGGAGCACTGAGGCGCGCTCGCGTCGAGGCGGGCCTCCGGCGCCGCGCCTTGCGGGTCGAGGCGGATCACGCGCGGCAGCATGCCCTCGATCTGCCAGGCCGGCAGGTTCGAATTCGAGGCCCAGACGCGGCCCGCGCGATCGAAGTCGAGCTCGCGCGTGTAGGTGACGCGCGTCGGGAGCGGGTAGACCGTGAAGGCCTCGCTGCGAGGATCGAAGCGGATCAGCGAGTCGCTGTTCGTGCCGCAGATCCAGACGAGATCGCGCTCGCGGTCGACGTTCAGCGCGTACGGTGTCTCGCTTCCGCGCGGCTCGATCGGGATCTCCCAGGTCTTGAACTCGCGCGTCGCTGGATCGAAGCGCGCGATCAGCCCGGACGAGAACCCGGGAATCCAGAGCTTTCCGTGCGCGTCGAAGCGCAGCCGCCGAGGCGCGCTGAACGGCGTGTCGATCAGCTCGACGGACAGCGTGTCGGGATCGATGCGGCCGATCCGGTGGGCGTTGAGCTGGCTGAACCAGATGCCGCCGTCGGGGGCCACGTCCACACCGTACGGAACCGGGGCGGTGATTCCCTCGCCGGCGTTCGCGCTCGCCTCCGAGAGATCGACGTGCCGCCCGAGCCAGAGGAAGAACGGCAGCGCGCGCGACGCGAGTGCCTGTCCCCAGGTCGGCGCCGGCAGCCGGACCCAGCGGTGCAAGCCGTTCGCCGGGTCATAGACACCGATGTGGTTCGACGCGGCGACGCTGTACCAGACGCGCCCCTTCGCGTCGAAGCGCAGCGTGTGCGGGTAGTAGCCTTGCTCGAGCGGATGGATCGACCAGGTGCGCGTCGCGGGCTCGAAGCGCGCCAGCTGATTGCCGAGCGCGAGCGTGATCCAGATCGCGCCGTCGGGCGCGACCTGCAGCGAGTGCGGACCGACGTGCGCGTTCGAGTTCGGCGCAGCCGGCGAGCCCGTGCCGCCGAAGACCCCGCCGAGCGGAAGGTCGCCCTGCGGCACGTCGAAGACCTCGCGCTTTCCGCCGGGCGCGCTCGGATCGAGCCGGAAGAGCTTGTCCTGCATCATGTCCACCGAATACACGCTGCCGTCGGGGTGGACGGCGAGGTCGTGCTGCATCGACGCCGGACCGCCGAGCACCCACTCCTCTACCGACGCCGCGCGCACTTCGCGCGCGGGCGGCGGCGCAAAGTCGGGGGAGCTCATGTTCGCGGTCAGGCGCGGCACCGCGGTGGCCGGGTCGTAGGCGGCGGTGAAGAGCTGCGGCACGCGCGCGCGCAGCTCGGGCGAGAGGGTCCCGCCCATTCGCGCCATCAGCGAGAGCACCTTCTGCCACTGCTCGTCGGGTCGCTGCATCCGCGTCGCCCAGCTTCCCTGCTGATGGCAGTACGTGCACTGACGCACCAGCTCCTCGCGTTGCACCGGATCGTCGATGCTCGCGAGCAGGAGGCCGTACCAGCGGTTCGCGGGCAGCTGCCCCGCGATGGACGCGGGATCGGTCTCGCGCTCGAGCGTCAGCGCGAGGGGAGTGCCGGAGGGTTCCGCCGCGATGCCGGCGCGCTCGAGGTCGCGGAAGCCGATGCGGCGGACACGCAGCGACCACGGGCCCGAAGTCTCGAGCTTCGGCGTGCGGTAGGACCCGTCGGCGCCGCTGTAGACGGTGACCGTGTGGGGCGGATCGCCGCGCGTGAACGAGACCAGCGCGCCCTCGACGGGAGCGCCGTGTCCGTCCGCCACACGTCCGGCGAAGGCGTCCCCCGCGAACGCAGGCGATGGGAGAGTGCAAGCTAGAATCGCGAGGACGACGATGGAACGCATGATGCGACAGCGTACACAGATTGGTTTCGGATTGCTCACGGTCGCCGCGCTCGCGGCATGTGCGCGCGAGCCGGACCCGTCGTTCGCGGAGCGCGCGGCGCGTGCGGCCGAGGCGAACGCGCTCGCCGCCGCTCTCGGTGCCGAAGCGCTCGCCGCGCCCACGCGCGGCCACGTGCGCGTGAGGCTCGCCTTCGGCGCGCGCGCGGACCTCGATCTGTACGTGACCGACCCGACCGAGGAAGCCGTGTACTTCGCGAACTCGCCGTCGCGCAGCGGCGGAACCCTCGAGGGCGACATGCGCTGCGACGATCCGGCGCCGCGCGTCGAGACGGTGACCTTCGACGCCGCATTGCCGGGGCGCTACCGCGTCGGCGTCGACTTCCCGCCCGAGACGTGCGACGGCGTTGCCGCGCCGGTGGCCTTCGTCGTCGTGCTCGAGAGCGCGGGACAGCGACTCGAGCAGCGGAGCTCGATCCGCCCCGGCGAGTTCATCGTGATCGCGCTCGAGGCGGACGTCGACGACGGACGGTAGCCGCGACACCGCCCTCAGCGCGGGTCCGGAATCCAGCTCGAGTGGAACCCCGAGACGATGCGATGCGGAACGTGGATCTCGGCGAGCGGCGCGGCGCTCACGTTCGCGGCGTCGAGGATCACCATGTAGCTGGTGTCGGTCTCGGGCTTCCAGACGAAGGTCATCAGGTAGCCGTCGTCCTCGGCACGGCTTCCGTCGCGCGGCACGAAGACCGCTTCCCCGGGCTCGTGACCGGCAGGGTAGTCGTGCACGTCGCGCCGGGCCGAGCGCTGCAGGTCGTATTTCACGGTGGCGCCGCCCATGCCCTGGCTGCCCGCGCCGCCCATGCCCAGGCTGTACCCGTAGCGCAGGGGGTGCCCTTGCACCGCCGGTGCAATGCGCGGGAACTCGCCCGGAACGTCGTCGAGGTAGCGCTCCTTCACGGCGCCCGACGCCAGGTCGAGCCGCCACTCGTGCAGACGCGGCTGTCGGGAGGGGTCGACCGGCGTGTCGCCGAGTTCCATCGCCGCGCTGTCGCGCCAGATCTCGGGAACGCGCATGCCGAGCACCACCACCTCGTTCCCGTCGTCGTAGGCGTTCAGGGTGTGGAAGCAGTAGCAGGGCGAGACGTCGAACCAGAGCACGTCGGCGTCGCCTCCCTGCCGCGGCATGACCCCGAAGCGTGCCGGATAGTCGTCGCTCCAGCGGATCGGCATTCCGCCCTGCATCGCGAGCTTCATGTCGAAGATGGCGGGCAGGTCCATGAACACGGCGCGCGTCCGCGTGGCCGCGAAGTCGTGCATCATCGTCGGTCCCGTGACCGTGATCTCGGTCTTCTGCACGAGCTCGCCGTTTGGCGCGACGCGGTAGTAGGTCAGGTACGGCGGAAGCTGCGCGTAGCCGAAGCCGAGCATCTCGCCGGTGTCGGGGCAGAGCTTCGGGTGCGCCGTGAACGGGCCGCGCAGCTTCCCGCCGAAGGTATGCGGGCCGACGGTCTCGAGCTCGCGGGTGATCTCGTACGGGAACGCGCCTTCCTCGAGCGCGAGGATCTTGCGCGCGTGCTCGATCACGTGGGTGTTCGCCGCCGACACCGCGTGATCGAAGGTGAACTTCTGCGGATCGAGCGCGAGCTTCAGCCGGTCCACGCCCGGGTGCGCGAACATCGGCGTGCGCACCCAGCGGTTCCGATACCAGCGCGCGCGGCCTTCGCGAAGCTCGAGCCCGTGGATCATCCCGTCACCGATGAACCAGTGCTCGGAGTAGCCGGTCTGCGGATTCGCGGTGTTCCGGAGATAGCGTCCGTTCAGATCGCGCGGGATCTCGCCCACGACCTCGAATTCCGTCGCCGTGACCTCTTCGAATACCGGCTTCCGGCTGCCGGTCAGGTGCCAGGGCGCGTTCGGGCCTTCGCCACGCGGATCGCGCGGTACGGGGCGGCTGCTCATCGTCGAATCTCCACCGGCGACGCAGGATTCGAGTCCCGCTTCGCCACAACCAGCCCGCGACGTGTGTATATCACGCGATCGCGCGGGCTGTCGACCACTGCGCGCATTCAGCCCTTCGGCACGCGCACCGGTGCGCCCTCGCCCACCATGCGCGCCATCTCTTCGTGGTACGCCGTGGGCTTGCACTCGCGGTCGCTGAAG
Organism: uncultured Myxococcales bacterium; assembly: GCA_964566375.1. Taxonomy (GTDB): domain Bacteria; phylum Myxococcota_A; class UBA9160; order SZUA-336; family SZUA-336; genus VGRW01. The sequence goes on along the minus strand of CAZMKX010000008.1, from coordinate 5,447 downwards.
CGGTTCGCCCGGTACGCCATCGACTCGCGCGTCTTCGCGAGCTCGCCGAACGCGAACAAGTCCTGTCCGACGACGTGCTTCAGCATCTCCCAGTGCCGCGCGACCTGCTTGCGATAGCGCTCGTCACCATCCGCGTACTGCAGCTCCCAGCACTCGAAGCGCGTCGTGTGCGGGCCGGTCGGAACCGGGTGGAAGAGCTGCAGGTGAGTAGGCAGGTTGTTGAAGACCGCGGTCGGGAACACCACGTAGTGACACGTCACGGTGGCGGGGTGGTCACCGGTCTCGCGCAACGTGTCGAGCTCGGCCGGCGAGAGCGGCACCACCATCATCGAGTTGCGGCCGAAGACGGCGTAGGAGGTCTCGCGTCCGGCCTTCACGCCGTCGGCGGGCACCTTGTGGAGCTCCGCGACGTGGTACATCTCGTTGAAGCCGTCGACGACCGCCTTGTAGTTGCAGGGCACCTCGAAAACGCACTTCTCGGCCACGAACATCTCTTCCATGCGGTACGCTTCGAGCTCCGGGCCGAGCGGGCCGAGCCAGTCGCGGAGCGGAATCGCCTCCTCCGGTGTGAGGAAGATCCAGATCCAGCCGGCCCACTCCTCGACGGCGACGGGCGGAGCGCGCAGACCTTCGAGCTGCGCGGGCGCGAAGTCCTGCCGGTCCGGAACTCCGCGCAGCGCGCCGTCGCTCCCGTAGACCCAGCCGTGCCACGGGCAGGTGAAGCGCGTCGCGCCGCAGCCGCTCGCGCTCACGATGCGTGCGCCCCGATGCTGGCAGACGTTGTGGAACGCGGCCGCACTTCCGTCGGGCTGACGCACGATCACGACCGTCTCGCCGTGACCCTCGTAGAGCAGATGGTCGCCCGGCTCGGGGACCTCGGCCGAGCGGCCCGCGATCAGCCAGCTCCGCCGCAGCACTCGCTCGCGCTCCAGCTCGTAGCGTCGCTCGTCGGTGTAGACCCGCGCATCGAGCACGGATGGACCGACGTCGGGAATCTGCCTCACTCCCGCACCGTGTCTCCGGGGTCCATCGCCGCGCGTGGGTCGATGCATCTCGACGCGAGTGTACACTGCGTTGCATGACGCGCGCGCGGGACTTCGGCCGGAACGACTGGATTCTCTCGCACTTCAGCCTGCGTCGCGCGCGCTTCGACGAGCGGGTCGCGGCCGCCGCCGAGTCCGGCTTCGCGGGAATCGGGCTCTTCATCGGCGAGTACGAACGGCTGCGCGCGTCGGGCCGGACCGATCGTGAGCTGCGCGCCGCGCTCGACGCGCAAGGGCTCGCGCTCGCCGAGATCGAAGTGCTGACGGGCTGGTCCGGAAGCGGCGAAGCACGCGCACGCGCCGACGCCTGTCTCGAAACCGCTTGTCACATGGCGGAGGTCTTCGGCGCGCGGCACCTGCAGGCGATCGGGCCGTACGAGGGCTCGCTCGACGATGCCGCGCGTGACTTCGCCCGCGTCTGCGATCGCGCCGCCGAGGTGGGCCTGCGCGTCGCGCTCGAGTTCCTGCCGCCGACCAACATCTGCGACGCGGGCGTCGCGCTCGCGCTCGTCGAGCGCGCCGGTCGAGCGAACGGCGGGCTCTGCCTCGACACGTGGCACCACTTCCGCGGCGCGTGCGACTGGGAACTCTTGCGAACGATCCCAGGCGAGCGCGTCGTTTCGATCCAGCTCGACGACGGAACGCTCGAGCCCGAGCAGACGGACTACTACGCCGACACCACTCGCAATCGCCGCCTGTTCGGTGCCGGCGAGTTCGACCTGCCCCGCTTCCTGCGCCTGCTCGACGAGATCGGCGCGACCGGCCCACGCTCTCTCGAGGTCATCTCGAGCGAGCTCGAATCGCTGCCGCCGCGCGACGCCGCCCGGCGCATTGCCGCGAGCGTCCGCGCGCTGGCTCGCAGGTGCGAGAGCGCACGAGTCGTCCTCTAGCCCGTCAGACCCACGAGCCTCTCCGACTCCGTCCAGAGCCGCTCGGCGAGCGCCTCGTCGTCGGCGTAGCGGCTCGCGCGCGCGATCGCGCAGTCCGAGAAATACTCGCCGGAGACGCCGTCGAGCTCGGGGCTCGTCGCGACGTAGCAGGAAGTCGCGGCGCCCTGGGCGATGCTCTTGCTGAACGGCCGCATGAACAGACCCATCGCAAAGGTCAGGAGCGGGTTCATGCTGCGCGCGAGATTCGTACCGATCACTCCCGGGTGCAGCGCATTGGCGGTCCCGCGCGATCCCATCCGGCGCGCGAGCGACCTGGCGAAGAGCACGTTGGCGAGCTTCGATTGGCCGTAGGCTCGCCAGGGGCTGTAGCCGCGCGCACCGTCGAGGTTTTCGAAGTCGACCCCGCCGGCCGGCGCCTGGAAGTGCGCAGCGCTGCTCACCACGACGACGCGCGGGGCAGCGGCCGCGTCGAGCGGTCCCGCGAGCAGGCGCGTGAGCAGGAAGTGACCGAGGTGATTGGTCGCGAACTGCTTCTCCACCCCGTTCACCAGCTCGAGCTTGGGCAGCGCCATGATGCCCGCGTTCGCGATCAGCAGATCGAGCGGCCGGCCGAGCCGCACGACGTCTTCCGCGCAGGCGCGGATCGACGCGGGGCTCTCGAGCTCGCAGGCGAGCGGGATCGTCCGCCCGGCTGCGTTGCGGCAGGCGACCTCCGCCTTCGCGCGCGTGCGCGCGGTTCCGATCACCTCGGCACCGCGCTTCGCGAGCACGCGCATGGTCTCGAAGCCGATCCCCGAGTTGACGCCGGTCACGAGCGCGAGCTTGCCGCGGAGGTCGATCCCGTCCGTGACTTCTTCCGCGGTGCTCGCGCTTCCGAAATTCGCCAAGAGACCTTCTCCTCGAACCGGCTCAGCGCGCGACCATCAGGCCGTACGACTGGAACGCCTCGATCACGCCGTGGAAGATCAGGCCCATGCCCATGCTCGAGACGAAGAATCCCACGAGCCGGGTCGCCGCGTCGATGCCTTTCGGACCGATCCGGCCGAGCAGCGGCCGCGCGTAGGCCAGACACAGATAGGTGACGATCACGGTCGCGACGATGGCGACGGAGACGGCGGCGAACGAGGCCAGCTCGAATTCCGACGCCTTGATCAGAGACGTCATGCCGAGAATCGTCGCGATGGCGCCCGGCCCGAACATGATGGGCATGGCGAGCGGGACGAAGGCCACGTCCGTGCCGGAGCCCGACGGATCGCTGGTCGCGGGAATCAGCGAGGCGCCCGACGTCGACGGCGAGAACAAGTCGAAGCCGATGCGCATCAGGATGATGCCGCCGACGATCCTCACCATGCTGAGCGGCACGCCGAAGATCTTCAGGAGCACCGTCCCGAAGATCAGGAAGAAGAACATCAGCAGCAGGGCGTAGAAGCACGAGAGCCGCGCGACGCGAACGTGCGTCGCGTCGTCCCGGCCTTCGAGGAGCTTCAGGAAGACCGGGAGCGCCTCGAGCGGGTTGATGATCGCGAGCAGCGTGGAGAAGACGCTGATGAAGAGTGTCAGGGCCTGTCGCACGCCACGAGTCCTCCTGGGGCTGCGGCATCACCATACCCTGCAGCCGGGCCGAGCGCGCGCGTCCTGCGCGGTATAGTGGTGCCGTGCCGGGAGCGCTGATCGAGGGAAGTCGTTGTCCGCAGTGCGGGCTTGTGGCGGTGCCGCCCGAGCCGATCGGCTGCGAGCGCTGCGGACTCCCCGCCCGCGCGTTCGCCGTTTCGTCGTTCCCGTCGACGGGGGAGGTCACCGCGCATGCGGTCGTGCACCGCCACGCCAGGCCCGAGCCCCCGACGCCGTTCGTGATCGTCGAGGTTCGCCTCGACGCCGGCCCGGTCGTACGCTCGCTGCTTCGCGATGCGGATCCGGCCGCGGTCCGGATCGGCCAGCGCGTGGAAGGCGCGCTGGACGGCGATCGGTTCGCATTCGTCGCGACGGCTGCGACTTCGCCGTGAGCGCGCACCCGCTCGCGCACCGCTCCGTGCACGTCGGCGGCATCGGCCTGCACCGCTACCAGAGCCGCTCCGACACGAGCTTCGCGGAGCTCGGCTTGGTGGCGGTGCGCCAGGCGCTGGAGGATGCGTCGATCCGCTGGCCGGACGTCGAGGCGGCGGTGGTTGGATCGGCGCTGCTCGGCATGGCTCCCGGGCGCGTCATGCTCGCGCGCCTCGGGGCGACGGGTCTCTCCATCCACCAGGTCGAGAACGCGTCCGCCTCCGGCTCCACGGCCGTCGCATCCGCGGTGCTCGCGGTCGCGTCGGGTCTGCACGACGTGGTGCTCGCGATCGGCGTCGACAAGCCGGAGTCGTGGCGCTCCGCGCCCGCCTCGTCCGGCGTGCGCAATCTGGAGGGCGGCCTGGTCGCGCCGTTCACGCACTTCGCGCTGCTTGCGTCCCGGTATCAGCAGCGGTTCGGCGTCAGCGCCGAGCAGCTCGCGATGGTCGCGGAGAAGAACCACCGCAACGGCGCGTCGAATCCCTACGCGCAGCGACAGCGCGTGCGCACGCTCGCGGAGATCCTCGACGGCCCGATCGCGGGCCCGTTCACGCGCCTGCAGTGCTGCCCCGTCGGCGAGGGTGCGGCTGCCGTGATCGTCATGTCCGCCGACGCGCTCGCGCGTCACGGCCTCGACCCGTCGCGCTGCCCGCGCTTCCGCGCGTCGGTGCAGCGCAGCCAGGGCTTCGTGGATCCGGGAACGAACGCCGATGCGCTGCTCACGGCCGAGACGACGAAGCGCGCGTTCGACATGGCCGGCATCGGCCCCGGCGAGGTCGACGTCGTCGAGATGCACGACGCGTTCACGATCGAGGAGCTCCTGTACTTGGAAGCGATGGGCTTCTGCGCGCCGGGTGAGGCGGCACCGCTTCTCGAAGCCGGCGCGTGGGAGATCGGCGGCCGCTGCGCCGTGTCGCCGTCGGGTGGACTGCTCGCGATGGGCCATCCGCTCGGCCCCACGGGCACGGGTCAGATCGTCGAGATCGCGCGCCAGCTCCGCGGCGAGGCGGGCGTGCGCCAGCAGCCGAACGCGCGCTACGGGCTCGCCCACATGGTCGGCATCGGTGCGGTGTGCGTGGTGCACATCCTGGAACGGGGGAACGCATGAGCGAACGTCTGGCGGGCAAGGTGGCCGTGATCACCGGCGGCGCATCGGGAATCGGCGCGGCGACCGTGCGGCGCTTCGTCACCGAGGGCGCGCGCGTGCTGCTCGTCGATCTCCAGGACGGACCGGGCAGCGACCTGGCCCGCGAGCTCGGCGACGCGGCGATCTACCGCCACGCGAACGTCGCACGCGAGGCCGACGTGGCGGGCGCGATCGCCGCCGCCTTCGACGCGTGGGGACGCCTCGACGTGCTCTTCAACAACGCCGGCTTCGTCGGCGCCACCGGCTCCTTCGAGGACACCACCGTCGAAGAGTACGACCAGACGATGGACGTGCTGCTGAAGAGCGTGTTCTTCGGCATCAAGC
>CAZMKX010000007.1:0-19938 GCA_964566375.1 uncultured Myxococcales bacterium | reverse complement strand
CGCCCGCGCGCTTCGATCACTCCGCCGTCACCGGCGCCTGCGTCACCTGCCACAATGGCTCCACCGCCACGGGCAAGTCGAGCACGCACCTGATGACGTCCAACACGTGCGAGGACTGCCACTCGACGACGGCGTGGAGCCCTGCGCGTTTCGACCACGCGTCGGTCACCGCTGCATGCTTCACGTGTCACAACGGCTCTACGGCGACGGGCAAGAACGCGACGCACATCCAGAGCGCCAACACGTGCGAGGACTGCCATACGAGCTCGGCCTGGACGCCCGCCCGCTTCGACCACGCCGCCGTCACCGGCGCTTGCTTCACCTGCCACAACGGCACGACGGCGACCGGCAAGACTCCGACACACATCCAGAGTGCGAATACGTGCGAGGACTGCCACTCCACGCTCGCGTGGACACCCGCGCGCTTCGATCACGCGAGCATCACCGGCAGCTGTGGGAGCTGTCACAACGGCACGCGAGCGACCGGCAAGCCCGGCAATCACTTCATCACTTCTCTCGACTGCGTCGAATGTCACTCGACCACGCGCTGGACGCCGGTCACCTTCACGCACACGTCGGCGAACTATCCGTCCGGCCACCGACCGGTGTCGCCCTGCAGCGCCTGCCACATCGGGAACGCCCAGGCGAACGCGTGGCGCAGCGCCGCCTACCGTCCGGACTGCGCCGGCTGCCACGCGAACGACTTCGAGGCCGACCACCATCGGAAGGTCGAGACCCCGCGCATCCTGTACACGGTCAGTGAGCTGCGTGATTGCACCGGCGCGTGCCACACCTACTCCGACGCGTCGATGACCCGCATCACCCGGTCGCGCACGGGCGAGCACAGCGCCTCTCGAGGCGGGTGGTGACGCCGCGGCCCGCGGGCCGGAGCTCACCCGCACTCGTCGTCGCCTGGCTCCTGCTGGCGCTTCTGAGCCCGAGTCGCGCGCGCGCGGGACCGACGCCGCAGCGGGTGCTCGAGGCGATCGAGATGCGCGAGCACGGGGGTACGGTCGAGATCATCGTTCGCTTCATGACGAAGGTCCGCTATCTGAGGCACGCGCCCGCAAAGAGCGGAAGCACCCTGCAGATCCAGATCGACCCGATCACCCTCGCGCCCGGATCGGCCCCGATGCTCGCCAGTCACGAAACACTCGCCGTTCCTCCGGACTCCCCCGCGCCGCTTCTCGAAGCGGCCTATGAGGGAGGTCGGCCCGACGGCCGCTATCTGGTGCTCCGATTCTCGCGCACCGTCACCTACGAGGTCCGTCAGGGCGGGGACTTCCGCAGCCTCGTGGTGAGCGTTCGCACCGGCTCCGGTCGATCGGACGACTCGGCGGACTCGCTCCTGCAGAGCGATCTGTTGATGGCCAAGGGAAAGGCGGGGCTCACCAGTGGCGATCTCGACGAGGCGATCCGAGCCTTCACCAAAGTCGGCACGATGCCCGAGCACTCGAACTCGCGCGAAGCGAAGGAGCTGCTCGGCGTCGCCCGCGAGCGCCGCGGGCAGCTCGCCCACGCGAAGGCGGAGTACGAGGAGTACCTGAAGTGGTACCCGGGCGACGAGGCCGCGCAGCGCGTGCGCCAGCGACTCGATGCCCTGTTGTCGGCGAGCGCTCAGCCGCCGTCGAAGCCGGGCGCCGAATCGGCGCGCACCGTCCGCCCGAGCGAGTTCGAGCTCTTCGGGAGCGCGTCGACACAGTACCGCCGAGAGGTGCTCGACAGCGACGCCACCGGATCGGTCGTCTCCGACTCCTCCCTGTTCTCGGACCTCAGCGTCTCGTCGCGCGCGAGAAGCGAGAACTTCGTCTGGCGGGGACTCGCCGCGGGCTCGTATCGCTTCGACTTCGTCGACGGCATGGACGACAACGAGACCCGAATCAGCGCGTTCTTCCTCGACGTCGCACAGCGCGCCGGGCCGTACTCCGCGACCTTCGGCCGGCAGCCCGGAAACACTGCGGGAGTCACGAGCCGATTCGACGGCGTGCGCTTGAGCCGCCGCCTGGCGGAGCAGTGGCGCGTCACCTTGCGCGGCGGATTCCCGGTCGAGATCCAGAACTCGGATCACGTCGAGACCAATCGCTACCTGTATGGAATCAGCCTCGACGGCGAGGACCTCGCCGGTCACGTCGATGCGCAGGTCTTCGCGCTCCAGCAGCAGGCCGACGGGCTGCTCGACCGGAACGGGGTCGGCGGCGAGCTGCGCTACGTCGACGAGCGCCTCTTCGTCGCGAGCTACGTCGACTACGATCTCTACTTCGGCGACCTCAACACCGCCCTCCTGAGCGGAAACTGGCAGATCGGCCCCACGACCAGCGCCACGCTCTTCGTCGACTACCGGAACAGCCCGATCCTGGCCAGCTGGAACGCGATCCAGGGACAGGGCGTGGAGAGCCTCGACGACCTGCGCGACGTGTACTCGAAGAGCGAGATCAAGCAGCTTGCGGAGGACCGCACGCCCCGCTCGACGTACGCGAGCATCGGCGGATCCCAGCAGCTCACCGACTGGCTTCAGCTGGCGCTCGACGTCTCCGCATCCCACTTGTCGGACACGCCGGCCTCCGGGGGCGTGGATGCGATGGAGAGCACGGGCTGGGAGTTCGCCTACTACCCGCAGCTCGTCGCCTCGAGCCTCTTCACGGAAGGCGATGTCGGTACGCTCGGCGTGCGCTACTTCGACGGCAGCCTCTCGGACACGTGGTCGCTGATCATCAACGAGCGGTTTCCGATCACGCCGAAGCTCCGGCTTCTGCCGCGCGTCCGCCTCGACTGGCGCGACAGCCGCGGGCGCGACGAGTTCCTCCCCAATCCCGACGACGTGGCGGAGGATCCGATCGCCGCCGAGCAGGCGTCGCGCGCGCGAAACGGGTCGCTCACCGTACGCCCGTACCTCGGGATCGAGTGGCGGGTGTGGAAGCTGACGATCTTCGCCGACGCCGGCGCGGAGTGGACGAGCGGCTCCTTCGATGCCGACGGCGGCGACGAGTTCGCGTACGCGTTCTCTGGCGGGCTTCGGTATGACTTCTGAGGCCTCGTCCTGGCTCGCGCTGATCTACCTGCTTCCGCTGGGGATCTCCCTGTTCGTGTACGGACGGACGCGCCGCAGGACCGAGAACCGCAGCGTCCGAGCGCTGCAGGCCTCCGCAGCCGCGAACCTGATGGAGCCGTCGTCGTTGCACCCGGCGATCAATCTGAATCGATGTCTCGGCTGCGGTGCGTGCGTGACTGCGTGCCCGGAGCAGGACGTGCTCGGGCTGGTACGCGGCAAGGCCGTGCTCGTGAACCCCACCCATTGCGTCGGGCACGGCGCCTGTGAGACCGCCTGCCCGTTCGACGCGATCACGCTCGTGCTCGGCACCGAGCGCCGCGGCGTCGAGATTCCCCGCGTCGGGCCCGATTTCCAGACGGTGGTACCGGGCGTTTTCGTCGCGGGAGAGCTCGGCGGCATGGGCCTGATCCGAAATGCCGTCGAGCAGGGCCGCCAGGTGATCGATTCGGTCACCGCACTCGCACGAAGTCCCGAGCGCGATGGGCTCGACGTGCTGATCGTCGGCGCCGGCCCGGCGGGACTCTCCGCGTCGCTTGCCGCTCGAGAGCGCGGCCTTCGCTTCGTGACGATCGAGCAGGAGACGCTGGGCGGAACGGTCGCGCACTATCCGCGCGGGAAGATCGTGATGACCGCCGCGTGCACCTTGCCGGGCTACGGGGCGATTCCCGCCGGCGAAGTGAGCAAGGAAGCACTGCTCGCGCTCTTCTCGGAGGTCGTGCAGCGCACGCGCCTCGAGGTCCGCTACCAGGAGCGCGTGGAGTCCGTGACGCGCGTCGACGGTGGCTTCGACGTCAAGAGCTCGCGCGGCAGCTACCGGACCAGCACCGTCGTGCTCGCCATCGGCCGCCGCGGAACGCCCGCCAAGCTCGGCGTGCCGGGGGAGGAGTCTTCGCACGTGGTCTACGGACTGGTCGACCCCGAGCAGTACCGGGGAGAGTGCGTCCTGGTCGTGGGCGGCGGAGACAGCGCGCTCGAGGCGGCGCTCGCGCTCGCGAGCGAGCCCGGAACGACCGTCGCGTTGTCGTATCGCGGCGATGCGTTCTCGCGTGCGAAGCCCGCGAACCGCGCGCGCGTCGAAGCCGCCGCGGGCGAAGGTCGGATCCGCGTCCTGCTCGGCTCGCAGGTCGTCGAGATCGAGCCGGGCTGGACGCACCTGCGGACGGGGAACGCGGTCGAGAAGATCCCCGCCGGCATCGTGATCGTCTGTGTCGGCGGCATCCTGCCCAGCGCGTTCCTGCACGGGATCGGAATCGCGACGGAGACGAAGCATGGGACGCCGCTCCACTAGCGCCGTCGCCGCGGGCGTTTCGCTCGTCCTGATGATGTTCGCGCTCGCGAGTGCCGCGCGTGCGGACAAGGCCGAGGATGCGCGCCTGGCGGCTCGCACGCGCGACTACGCGCGCGCGGCGGCACTTTGGACCGAGCTCGCCGAGTCCGGCGACGCCGACGCGCAGTACCAGCTCGGCTCCCTGTATCGCGCGGGACGCGGGGTGAAGCAGGACCCCGCGAAGGCCTTCCGCTGGTGGCTCGCTTCCGCCGAGGCGGGCGACGCGCGATCACAATTCTGTGTCGCGGGACTGTACCGGGACGGCTGGGGAACGGAGCCGGACCGGGACGCGGCGCTGCGCTGGTTCCGAGCGGCCGCGGCGCAAGGCCACGAGGTCGCCGCGGAGAAGCTGCGCGAGCTCGAGAAAGCGCCGGCAAATGCGGGTCCGACGAACGAGCGACCCGCGACGCGGCCCGCGGAGCGCGCGCGACCGGTGCTGCGCGAGGCGCCGGTGCCCGCGTCGGCGCCCGCGCGTGCCGCGGACTCGGCGGCCTGGCTGGAGCGAAGCCAGGGCGGTGCCGAGGCGCTCGCGGTCGCTGCACGGCGGGGCGAGACCGAGCTCGCGCGCGGCCTCGTCGCGCGCGGCGCGAGCCTGGAGAAGCGCGACGAGGCGGGCGACACCCCGCTTCTCGCGGCTGCTCGAAGCGGTCACGCAGACATCGTCGACCTGCTCGCGGCGGCGGGCGCCGACCTCGCGGCGCGAGAGAAGAGCGGCCGCAGCGCGCTCTCGCTCGCCGCGGGCGAAGGCCACGAAGCGACCGTGCGCGTGCTCATCGCGCGCCGCGCGGACCCCAATGCGACCGACGCCGCGGGACGCTCCGCGCTCGCCTGGGCCTCGCTTCGCGGGTCGAGCGCGATCGTGAGCCTCCTGCTCGCTGCGGGCGCTCACCCGGACGAACCCGACGCGGAGGGTCTCACGCCTCTGCTCCATGCAATTCGCGCCGGCAGGGCCGACGCGGCGCGGTCGCTGATCTCGGGCGGGGCGCACGCCGACGTGCGCGAGCCGGACGGTGAGTCGGCCCTCTGCGTGGCGCTTCGCGGATCGGACGCCTCGATCTCGCTGGCACTGATCGAGCGGGGCGCCTCGAGCTCGGGAACCTGCTCGGACGGCACCCCGGTGATCGCGCGGGCGGCGGCAGGCGGCGATGTCGCTGCCGTGCGTGCACTGCTCTCGCGAGGGGCTCCGGTGGACGCGCGGAACCGCGTCGGGAACACACCGCTCATGATCGCCGCGGGTCGCGGTCACGTCGACGTCGTCCGCCTGCTGCTCGATTCGGGAGCCGACGAGGAGGCGCGCGGCCAGCGGCACGCGACCGCGCTCAGCTTCGCCGCTGCCGCCGGTCAGCGGGGCGTGGTCGAGGTCCTGGTCCGTCGGGACGCGCGAATCGGCGCGACGGACGAGGGCGGGCTCACGGCGGCCGACCTCGCGCGGCGCGCCGGCCACGCGGATCTCGCCGCGTACCTCGACGACGAGGCGAAGAAGCGTCGCGGGATCCTCGGCGTGTTCTGATCCCTTCGTTTCTCAGCGCGTGATCCGGACGTCGCGCCACGACTGCTCGCCGTGACAACGCTCGCAATTCGTGCCGAACGAGCCGCGGTGGGGATCCTCGGCGCCATGGCACGCGTTGCAGCTCGTGGAGAGCTCCGGCTTGTCGAGCGCCGGCTCGACGTGACAGCTCTCGCAGCCCAGCTCCCCGTGCGCGCCGCGCAACGGGAACTCGGTCTGCGTCGCGTGGTCGAACCTCCAGAGCTTCCACCCGTTCGGCGTGTGGCAGAGCTCGCATTTCGGCCCGAGTGCGCGCTCGTGGGTGTCGACCTTCTCGTGGCAGGCGTTGCACGCGCGCTCGGTTCCGCGATACGCGGGCGTGGCGTGGCACTCCTCGCAAGCCACGACGGCGTGCAGCCCCAGGAGCGGGAATCGCGCCAGGTCGTGATCGAACCGGGCCTTCTCCTTCCAGGCGACCTCGGAGTGGCACCTCCCGCAATCGGCTCCGAGCTGCGCCTCGTGAGGATCGTCTGCCCGGTGGCAGGAGCCGCAGTCCGAAGCGGGCTTCCACTCGTGCACCGGTCGCGTGTGACACGCCTCGCAGCTCACCGTGCGGTGAGCGCCGCGCAGCGGGAACTCGGTGTTCCGATCGTGATCGAACCGCGCGGGCTTCCACGCCGACGTGCCGTGACAGTCCTCGCAGGCCGGCCCGTTCCTCCCCTCGTGAACGTCGTCGACGCGATGACAGGAGAGGCAGTCGAGCGCGAGCTTCTGGTCGTAGAGGCCGCCGGGATGACAGCTCTCGCACTTCGTCGTGGCGTGCTTGCCCGTCAACGCGAACCGGGTGTTGCGCGCGTGGTCGAAGTTCTGGGTCTTCCAGCGGCTGGTCGTGTGACAGCTCTCGCACTTCGCGCCGAAGCGGCCGCGGTGCACGTCGTTCACGCGATGACAGGTCGCGCAGTCGCGCGGCGTCCCCTCGTAGCGCTCGCCCGCGTGGCACAGCGCGCACGCGACGTCCTGGTGTCGGCCCTCCAGCGGGAACTTCGTCTTGCCGTGGTCGAAACGCGCGGACCGCCAGCCCTTCTCGTCGTGGCAGCTTGCGCAATCCTCGCCGAGCTTTCCGCCGTGCGCGTCGTCGGCCCCGTGACAGGCGGCGCAGCTCGACTTGGCGTCGCGGTACTTCTCGCCGGCGCGATGGCAGCTCTCGCACGAGACGCGCACGTGCGCCCCGTGCAGCGGGTAGTCGGTCGACTGGTGCGAGAAGGACTCGCGCTCGAGCCCGACGAGGTCGGCCTCACGCCCCTTATGCTCGCCGTGGCAGGTCCGGCACTCCGCGCCGACGACCGACGGCGCCGTTCCGTGGAATCCCTTCCTGGCCCGCACGTCGGCGGCGACCGCCTCGTGGTCGTGGCAGTCCAGACACAGGCTCGACTGCTCCTGGCGCTTGAACGGCGTGTGGCACTTGGCGCAGTCCGACTCGAGATCGGCGTGCGCCTTCGAGAGCGGACCCGGCATCACCAGACGCTCGAATGTCTGTCCGTTCGCACTCGCAGCGAGCAGCGCCGAGAGCAGAGTCAGGCGGAGCGCGGCGAGCGCCGGGCGCACTCAGTAGAGGTGCACGGCGACCACGTGGATCGCCGCCGCAATGAAGAGGACGACGCAGAGCGGCACGTGAAGCGCGTGCCAGAGCGACAGCACACCCTCGTAGAATCCGAACTCCGCCACGCGCCGGACGAGAGCGAGGTGCGCGCGCAGCGCGCGGGCGATCGCCTCGGTGCCGACGGGGAGGGATCCCGGCGGCGCCGCATCGAGAAGAGCGCGCGCGTTCCGGCTCGTCGCGCGCGTCCGGCGGCCGAGGTCGAGCGCGCGCCAGAGCTCCCCGACGAATCCGCCCGATGGCGCCAGCGCGCGTGCCTCGAACTCGCTCACACAGGCGGCAACGGACGGCACGGCGCGCAGTGCGGTGTGCAGTGCGCTGCGGCTCGCCTCGGCTCGCGCGGTCACCTCGCGCAGCGACTCCCGCTCGCCGAACAGGCCGAGATGCACGCGCGTGTACGCGAACCGGCCGATGAACCCGCTGCCGGCGACGATCAGCATCGCGACCAGCGCGACGGCAGCGTTCATCGAGTGCACCTGGAAATTCGCGTGGAAGAGGATCAGGACGGGCCCGATCACGCCGAGCAGCATGTGCACGTGGAACCAGTGGCGCAACGCGCCCCACGACCAGAGCGCGCGTACCCGCTTGCGCAGGACGTAGAGCAGGAGCGCGACCAGTGCGCCCAGCCCCGCGATGCCGAGGTCGTAGCCCAGACCCGCTTCCGGGCGCAGATAGGCCTCGTCGCGAACGCCGTAGCCGATCGCCAGCGCGACCGCGCAGACGGCGGTGACGACGGGCAGGACGAGCGCACGCTGCGGCGCGGCTTGAAGCCGCGCGCGCTCGGTGTGACTTCGCGTGGCGGAGGCGGTGGTCATGCGGATCCGCGGGAAATATTCCCGTGCCCAGAGTATCGTGATCTCGGCCGGCGCACTTGTGCGCTCCCTCACGCGAGGGGCGCCCGTCAGCCGGCGAGCGTCTCCTCGTACAGCCGCCGGATCTCGGCGATGTGCTCGTCGAGCGACTCGCGCGTCCAGCCACGCGTCGAGATCGGCGGGTGCACCACGACCTCGACCCGCGCGGGCCGGATCACGAGCGCGTGCTTGGGCAGCGCGTCGAGGGCGTTCTTGATCACGATCGGCACGATCGGCACGCGCGCCTGCAGGGCCATGTGGAACGCGCCCTTCTTGAACGGGGCGAGGCGCGGCGTGGGCGTACGCGTGCCTTCGGGCGCGATCGCCAGGGACGTTCCCGCGCGCAGCGCGTCGACGGCCGGCTGGAGCGCGCGGATTGCGGACTTCGAGTCGGCGCGATCGACGAAGACCGTGCCGGACAGTCGCGCGAGCGTGCCGAAGATCGGCACGCGCCGGAGCTCCTTCTTCGCCACGCCGACGAAGTCGCGCCGCAGAAGCTTCGCGAGAAGGAGCACGTCGATCGCGCTCTGGTGGTTGAAGATGAAGACCGCGGGGCGATCGGACCAGAGGTTTCCCTCGCCCTCGACCGAGAGCTCGATCCCGGCGAGCGCCGTGCCGAGATCGCCCCACGCGGCGACGGAGAAATCGAAGAGCTCCTTCGGGCGCCCGGTCACGAACGCGAGCGGAAGCCCGAGCAGGAACGCGGTGCCGCCCGAGCTCGTGGCGAGGATCGTGCGCACGACGTCCGCGATTCCGGGTCGGCCGCGGCTCTTGAACACCCGCGTCGGCCAGGCGCGGTGCTCGGCGATCCGCGTCAGTCTCGCGTCGGGATTCGTCGGCCGGGGCCGGCCGACGATCTCGAAGAGCGGCATGTCCTCGGCCGAGTCGCTGTAGAAGTAGCTCTGCTCCAGGTCTACACCGTCGCGCGTCGCGAGCTCGCGCACGGCGATCGCCTTGCCCTCTCCCCAGCAGGGCGGCGACAGGTAGCTGCCGGTGAACTTGCCGTCGTTCACCTCGAGCTTCGTGCACAGCACGTTCTCGATCCCGAGGTCTCGCGCCAGTGGCTCGACCTGGTAGCGAGTCGCAGCGGACACGATCGCCACGGTGTGACCCTTCCGCAGGTGCGCGGTGACGAGCGCCCGCGACTCGGGGTAGACGAGCGCCGCGAGCTCGGCGTCGAAGAGACGCTCACCCGTCTTGACCAGATCCTCCTCGGGCGTGCCGCGCAGGATCCCGGCCCAGGCGGCCAGGATCCCGGAGAAGCCGACGCGCCCGCGCTGGAAGCCGACGAAGGCGAGCAGGTTCTCCGAGACGTCGGCGAAGCTCATCTGCCCGGAGAGCAACCGGTCGCGCCAGAAGGCCAGCGCGGAGAACCCGGCGAGCAGCGTGCCGTCGACGTCGAAGAACGCGCCGATCTTCGGCCCGGAAGGACCGCGATCGATCTCTTGCGTCAGAAACGCGCGTTCTCGCATCCGATCGGGCTCCCGGCGCCATCGTACCCCGCTCTCCTATCGGGCGGCGACCGCTCAATCGAAAACCGCGCGCGGCCGAAGAGTTTCGGGACGTGATGCGCATCACGAGCCAGGCAAGAGTGGCGGCAAGCACGCTCGCCGTCGCGCTATTTCTGACCGCCCTGCCGGCGGGAGGGGAAACGCCTGCCCGCGAGCCGGCGGAGACCGGGGCGGCGGATGCCGAAGCCGAGGCGCCGGCGCGCAGCTGGAACCTGCTGGATTCCGACGCGGACCGGCGGACGGAGGCGCGTCCCGCGATCCGCGAGGGCGCGACCGCGCGAGCGCGCACGCGCGCGCGTCTGCCGGTTGCGCACGCGCCGGCCGTGCCGCCGCGCCGTGAGCCGCCGTCCTTCGGTGATCTCGACACCTTCGTGCCCGCGAACTCGCGCGCGGCGCTCGCCGAGAGCTGGCAGCGCTGGGCGCCGCGCGTGGAGTCCGGGCTGCGCCTCTGCTTCGCCGCGCTTCCCGATCCGTGGCAGCGCCGCGCGCTCTCGCTGGGCGAGTTCGCGACGCAGCCGAAGGGGCGACGAACCCTGCTCGGCTTCGCGATCGGTCTGTTCCTGCTGCTGATCGGCGCGCGTACGATTCGCGGACATGGCGATCTGGTGGTCTGCATCGCCTATCCCGACGATCTGCGCGGCAGCTTCTCGGTCGTGCTCTCGCACCGGAAGCCGCGCGCGACGCGGGCGCCGGGGAACGAACGCGCGAACCCCCAGGGAAAGGTCTCGACCCGCACGGAGCACTATCTCGTGGCACGCGAGACCCAGTTCCGCGGGCTGACTCCGGGTCGGTACTGGATCACCGTCGACGGCGAGATCTTCTCCGACTCGAACGATTCGCCGATCGAGCAGCCGTTCGAGTCCCAGGCGGTCACGGTCCGAAGTCGTGACACGCACCGCCTCGAGTTCGACCTGCGACCGCGCTCCTGCCCCGTCGAGGTGCGCGCCGTCTGGGACAGGCAGAGCGTGCGCGAGTGCGCGATCGCCGCGCGCGGCCGGCCCGACACGCTTCGCCACACGAAGGGCCAGTCGGTGCGCATCGGCCTGCCGATCGGCCGGCACGTGATCGCGGTGGGCTCGGGCGATCGCGTCGCCGAGCGCGAGATCGACGTCGACAGCTACTCGACTCAGGTGGTCGAAGTCGATCTCGGCCTCTCCGAGGGCGTGCTCTTCAAGGGCTGCCCACCCGCGGTAGCGCCGTACCTGCAAGGCGACGTTCCGACCGCCGCGCGCGCGCTCGCGCGCGAGGGCCAGGACAAGGTCTCGAACTTCCTGCTGGCGCGGATGCACCTCGAGCAGGAGAACCGCGCGCGCGCGGCCGAGCACTTCGAGTACGCCGACCACTTCCGCGATGCCGCTCGGCTTCGCGAGGAGCTCTCGGACTGGGCGCACGCCGCGACGCTCTACCAGAAGGCCGGCGAGCTCGTTCGGGCCGCCGAGATGTTCCGCAAGGCCGGCGACCCGGTTCGCGCGGGCAAGGCGTACGAGACCGCCTCGGATCTAGATCGCGCGCTCGCCTGCTACCGCGAGGGTGGCGACACGGAGCGCGTGATCGGGGTGCTCGAACGGCGCGGCGACACTTTCGAGGCCGCGAAGCTCGCGACCGACCACCTCGATCGCGGGCGCGCGATCAAGCTCCTTCAGCAAGTCCTCCCCAGCGATCCGAACTACACCGAATCGTGTCTGATGCTGGCCGACGCGCTCGAGACCGAGGGTCACGTCGATCTGGCCGCGCACAAGCTCCACGAACGGCTCGAGCGCGGCGGCGAGTCGAACGCGGCGCCGGAGCTGCGCGCGCGGCTCGCCGAGCTGTGGGAGCGGAGCGGCGAGCTCTCGCGCGCGCTGGAGGCGTGGGAGAAGCTGCGCCTGGCCGAGCCGACCTGGCCGGAGCTCTCGACGAGGATCGAGTCGCTGCGCAAACGACTTTCGGCCAATCGCGGCAATAGTGCGGGCCGCAGCGCGACGCACCCGATGCAGGCGAACCCCACGGAGAGCCGCTACGAGATCCTGGAGCAGATCGGACGAGGCGGAATGGGGGTGGTCTTCCGGGCGCGCGACCGACGCCTGGGCCGCGAGGTGGCGCTGAAGCGACTTCCCGACAACCTGCGCGACCATCCGACCGCCGTGCAGCTCTTCCTGCGCGAGGCGCGCGCCGCCGCGTCGCTCAACCACCCGAACATCGTCACGGTTCACGACGCGGATCAGGAGAACGACACGTTCTTCATCACCATGGAGCTGCTCGAGGGCGACCCGCTGCACGTGCTTCTGCGCCGTGCCGGCCGACTCTCGCCGCGCGACTGCGCCCGGCTCGGCGTCCAGATCTGCGCGGGTCTCGACTACGCGCACGAGCGACGGATCGTTCACCGTGACATCAAGACGTCGAACCTGTTCTTCACGCGCGGCAAGGTCGTGAAGATCATGGATTTCGGGCTCGCGAAGATGCTCGAGGAGGTCCGCCGCTCCGCGACCGTGATCGGCGGAACGCCGTACTACATGGCACCCGAGCAGGCCGCGGGCGAGAACGTCGACGCGCGCGCGGATCTCTACGCGCTCGGCGTGACGTTCTTCGAGCTCGTCACCGGCAGCGTCCCGTTCCGCGAGGGCGACGTCGTCTATCACCACCGCCACTCGCCCGCGCCCGATCCGCGGACGCGCGCCGAGAACGTTCCCGACGGCTTCGCCGCGCTGATCCTTCACCTGCTCGAGAAGGATCCGGCACGTCGCGTCGCGAGCGCGCGCGAGGTCGCCGCGCGCCTCGCGCCCTTCACCGCCTGACGCCGTCTCGTCCCGCTCCCGAGAGCGCGAGGGCGAGCCCGAGGATCGTGAACGTGAACAGGACGCCGATCACGATCGTCAGCGTGATCGGATCGTCGGGCCCGTGGTCGGGCGCGCCGAAGCGCTCGAGGTGCGAGAAGAAGCTCGCGTAGAACATCGCGCAGGTGAAGCCCCAGGCCCCGGCCAGGAGCACCGGCCCGCGCGGCGTCGGCTTCCAGTTCACCGAGCGCCAGCCCGCGAGCAGGAACGCCACGGCGATGTAGTCGACCACCCAGAACGGCCAGTAGCCCCAGTCGCCCCAGTTGCGGCGGATCTCCGCCACGGCCAGGAACAGGCCGAAGGTGAGCGCGAGACGCGCGCTG
Source organism: uncultured Myxococcales bacterium (assembly GCA_964566375.1). Lineage (GTDB taxonomy): Bacteria > Myxococcota_A > UBA9160 > SZUA-336 > SZUA-336 > VGRW01. The sequence goes on along the minus strand of CAZMKX010000007.1, from coordinate 6,921 downwards.
AACCGGAGCGCCGGCGGAGGCCCCACGTCAGGACCGCTCCCGCTTCTGGCGCTCTGCGAACAGCGCGCGGAAGCGCTCGAAATCCACGGCCACGAACAGGCCGTCGGCCTCGGCGCAGAGCAGCTCCCCGCTGTAGAGCTGACCGGTCGTGAAGATCTTCCGTCCCTCGCTGCGCTCGTAGCGGCCCTCGAAACGCAATTCGGTGTGGAGCGGCGTCGGCCGGCGATAGCGGACGGTCAGCGTTCCCGTCATTCCCGGCGTGCCCGAGAGAGAGTTCGCGAATCCGAGCAGCTCGTCGAACGCGGCGGCGACGTAGCCGCCATGCACGCAGCCGGGCGGTCCCTCGTAGGCCGAGCCGAAGACCGCGCGGCCGTGAACCGTGCGGCCATCGTCGCCCGGGCGAAGATCGATCGGGGGCGACAGGGGATTCGAGAGGCCGATCAGAGGACTGTGGTCGAAGAAGCTGCCGACGTTTCCCGAGGTCGACGTCTCGGACCAGCCCTCGTAGCGGTTCGGCCGCGGATGCTGCGCGAGACGCTCCGCGTAGCGCTCCAACCCGTCCGCCGCGGCGGCGAGCTCCGCTTCGGGAGCCTCGATCTCGACCAGCCGCGAGATCACCAGGCGCATCGCGGCGGCGAGCCGGCGCTTCTCCACCCACGCACCCGAAACCGGCGCGTGCGCGGATTCCCAGCGCGCCAGGCGCCGCGCGCGATCGGTGTCGTCACTCATCGGTGTACCTCAGGCGATCGGCAGCTTGGCGAGCGCCGGCGGAAGTGGCGGGTAGCCCGCTTCGGGCGGGATCACCAGCTCCGGCCTGCCGTCGGGGGTGCGTACGAGCTTGGGCCGCACGGTCACGACCCGCCGCGCGCGCGAGCGCGCGAGCGCGTCGGCAACGTCACGCGCCTCCGCCAGCAGGTTCAGGTTCATCAGCGTCGGAAAGATGATCGTGCGGCGGCCCGACTCCGCCTCGTCGAGTGCGTTCCGCGCCGAGGTCCAGACCGAATCGACCGACTCGCCGCCGTCGTGGACCGCGAGCTGGTCCGGCGGCGCGGGAACGAGGAAGAAGTACGTGTCGAAGCGCTTGGGAACCATCTCGGGCGTGACCCAGTGCGCGTAGGGAACCAGCAGGTCGCAAGCGAGGTCGAGGTCCTCCCCGAGCACGACGTCGACGATGCTCGCAGAGTCGTCGTTCAGCCGATCGCGCCAACGCGCCTCGAGCTCGAGCAGGCGGCTCGCCGGAATCAGCGCGCGGCCGCCGCGCGGGCGCGCGAGCAGGACCCCGCACTCCTCGAACGTCTCGCGGATCGCGCCGACGCGGACCGCGAGCGCATCGGCGTCGAGCGAAGCGACACCGGTGCAGCGCTCGCGCAGGCGCGGGTCGGCGTCGGCGGCCTCGATCTTTCCGCCCGGGAAAACCATGGCACCCGTCGCGAAGTCGATCTGGTGGTGGCGCTGCACCATGAAGACTTCGAGCGCGGTCGCGCCGTCGCGCACGAGCAGGATGGTCGCAGCGAGCCGGGGCGCCGGAGCGGCGGGGGCGTCGGACATGGCTTCTCCCGAGGACTTTCCGGCGCGGATTCTCTCACAGACTCCGCAGCAGGGGGCGGACCTCACGCGCGAAGCGCTCGAGCTGCGCGTCGCGCTCCTTCTCGGGCCCGACGCAGTCGAGCACGAAGTGGCGCACACCCGCGGCGCGAAAAGCGTCGATCCGTTCGGCGACGTCCGCGGGACGGCCGAGCGCGGCGTAGCGCGAGGCCGCCTTGCGGAAGTCCATCGCGTAGCGCTTGGACAGGTGCGCGGTGGCGACGTCGAGCGCCTCCTCGTACGAGTCGTCGATCCGCGTGAAGAGCAGGTGCGCGCTTCCAAAGCGTTCGAGCGCGCGTCCCGCCCGCGCCGCGGCCTGCGCGATTTCGGCGAGGCCGTCGCGGTACATCTCCGGCGTCACGACGTACGAGATCCAGCCGTCGCCGATCCGCCCCGTCCGGTCGAGCGCCTTCGCGTTGCGTCCGCCGCACCAGACCGGCGGCCCCGACTTCTGACGCGGACGCGGCAGCATCGTCACTTCCGGAAACGGATAGAAGCGACCCTCGCTCGTGACCGGCGCACCGCTCCAGAGACGGCGCAGGAGCGGAATCGCCTCTTCCAGCCGCGCGCCTCGCTCCTTGACCGGGACGCCACAGGCTTCGTACTCGCGCGGGAACTCGCCGCCGACCCCGACACCGAAGATCAGCCGTCCCTCGCAGAGCAGATCGAGAGTGGAGACCTGCTTCGCCACGGGCGTCGGATGGCGGAGCGGGAGCAGGTAGACCGCCGTGCCGAAGGTCAGGCGATCGGAGTGCGCGGCGGCCTGCGCGAGCTGGATCAGCGGATCGAGGATCGGCACGGCGAACGCGATGTGGTCGCCGACCCAGAGCGAGTCGAAGCCCAGTCGATCGGCGAGCCCGACGGTCGCGCGGATCGCCTGTGGGTTGGCCAGGCCAGCGCTGAATCCGTAACGCGTTTCGGTGTCGAGAGGAAGATCCAAGGCGTCGCCCACCGGGTGCTACGGTGCCGCCGCGCCGCACTCGGCAGCGCAGTCGAGACCGAGCTCATCCACGCCGCTCGCCCACTCGCAGTCGCGACAGCGCCCCGCCGCATCGATGCACTGCGCGAGCAGTGCCGCGTCGTCGCTCGCGCAGCCCGGGAAGGCGTCGGAGAGATCGACGCCTGCGTCCACGCACGACTTCGGGATCGTCTTCACCGCGAGCTTGCTCGAGGCGGGGTCGCACACCTTCGCAACCTTCCCCTTCGGGTCGGCCCCGAGGCAGAGTGCGATGTCCCCCGCCGACTGGAGCGTCTCCGCCTTGATGCCGGACTTCTTGCAGCGCACGAACTCGCTGCGCCGGGCTCGCTGACAGGCGAACGCGCCCTTCAGGACGTCGGACTGGCACTTCGCGGCGGACTTCTCGGTGGCGACTGCGGTTTCGAGATCGGGGCCGAGCAGATCCGAGATCAGGGCCTCCTCGCTGAGCAGGGTCGTGCCGACCGACGCCGCGTAGCCGGAATAGCCGAACGGCGGCGCGTCACTGAGACACGCCTTCTCGTCGACCTTGAACACGCCCGACGCGCCGTTCTTGACCTTCGCGTTCGTGACCGGGTCCAGGCACTCGTCGGCGGTGAGCGGCGGGCGCCTGTTGCGCGCGACCGCGCTCACGCACTTCTGCAGCTCCTTGTCGAGCAGGTCGGCGAACTTCGCCGTCTTCGCGTTCATCTTGTCGATGCACTTGAAGGAGCCTTCGAGGGCGACGAGATCCAGACGCAGTCGGTACACGCGGTTTGTCGCGATGTCGGCCACGTAGAGCTCGCCGTCGGAGTCCTCGCCGAACGAGGCGGGCGAGGTGAGGTCCCCGCTCGAGAGCACCTCTCGCTGGAAGTTCAGGATTCCCGGCTCGAGCCAGTAGAGCTCGCCGGTGCCGAAGTCGCCGAAGATGTATTTGCCGAGAAAGGCCGGCGCGCGACCGCCCCGGTACACGTACCCGCCGGTGATCGAGACCGCGCCGCCCGTGTCGTGGGGGTATTCGAAGTTCGGCTGCGCGTACTCGGGGGAGTTGCAGCTCGGTGTTCCGACGGGACAACCCGAGCTCGCCGGATTCCCCGAGATCAGGCACTGCGTGCCTTCTTTCACGCTCCAGCCGTAGTTCCGGCCGCCGATCGAGGTCGACCCCTCGATGTCGATCTCTTCGCGGCTGTTCTGGCCGACGTCGCCGATCCAGAGATCGCCGGTCGTGCGGTCGAAGCTGAAGCGCCACGGATTCCGGAGGCCGAACGCCCAGATCGTGTCGAGGATTCCGTCGCCCGGCGCATTCGGGTCGTTGGGATCGGGAGCGTCGTAGTAGGGATTGGTCGTCGGCACCTCGAACCACGGCGCCGCGTCATTCACGAGGTCGACGTCCAGGCGGAGCATCTTGCCGAGCTCCTGCTGCTGCGCCTGGGAGACGCACGCGGGCGCACCGGTACCGCCGTCACCGAAGCCGATGTACAGGAAGCGGTTCAGCCGGCTGAACTGGATCTGCCCGCCGTTGTGGTTCGTGCCGGGCTGTCCGACGGTGAGCAGCGTACGACCGGAAGCGGGATCGAGAACGTTCGGATCCCCGGAGAGCGAGTACCGCGCGATCACCGACGTCAGTGCGTTCCCGCCGGTTCCCGGGCCGGTGTAGCTGACGTAGACCCAGTGCCTGGCGGGCCGGGGATCGTTCGCGTCGTTCGAGTAGTCGGGATGGAACGCGATCGAGAGCAGCCCGCCCTCGCCGGAGGTGTCGACGAGGCTCGAGATGTCGAGAAACGGGGTCGGCAGCAGCGCGCCGTTCTGCACGATCCGGATGCGTCCGGCCCGCTCGACGATGAACAGGCGCTCGTCGTCGCCGCCGGCGTTCGTCACGTAGATCGGCTCGGACACCTGGTCGGTGACCAGCTCGAGCAACGGGTTCTGCGCGCGCGCGGCGGGGACGCAGAGGACGGAGAGAGCCATCAGGGCGAACGACCAGCGGAGCCGGGGGGAGTTCATGCCGCCAGAATACACGCGGGGCGCGGGGAGTCACTCCCCGCGCCCCGTCGAGGCGTCGCCTACGACCTTCGCCTCAGGCGCGCCGCGTGCGCAGCAGCAGCCCCGCGAGGCCCAGCGCCGCGAGCAGCGCAGTCGCGGGCTCCGGCACCGTCACGTTCAGGTTGAACGTGTGCACCCAGTCGTGCCCCTCGACGTTCGTGAAGCCCGGGCGGCCGAAGGTCAGGCCGCACTGCCCGGCGCCCCCGGTGATCGCGCAGTTGAAGTTGACGATCGACGGATAGACGTTGAATCCCGTCCCGTTCGCATTGCCGAGCACTTGTCCGCTTCCCGGGCCCAGTCCGCTGATCGTGAGGATCGTGCCCGGAGTTCCGCTCGAATAGACCGGCGCGGTGCCCGAGTAGATCGCGGGATCGAAGACGATCGGCGAGCCGAAGAACTTGGGATTGAACGTCACGGATCCGATCTGGAGCGAGATCGTCGCGATCGTGCCCGCCGCATTGATGTCGATCGTTCCCGAGGCGTTCGCGGGGCCGGCGAGATCGAAGTCGATCTGCGACTGACACGGATTCGCCCCCGCGGGGCAGCCGTAGTTCAGGTTCGTGGCGGTGATCCCCCCGCCGACGACTTGCAGCGTGAGCGCCCACGCGCCGGTCGTCGACAGGACCCAGAGGCCCGCCGCGACCAGCGCTCGATTCATCCATCGGGTCGTCATCCAGAATCTCCCTTCCTGCAGCACCAGCTTGCGACCGATCAGCTCCGGCGGGCGCGAAGCGCCGCCAGTCCCACGAGCCCGAGGCCTACCAGCGCGAGCGCGCCCGGCTCGGGCACCGCGACCATTCCCTTGAACGACAGATCCGCCTTGACGATCAGCGGCTCGGCCTCACCCGGAACCTGAAGCACCGCGAGCGTGATGCCGCCGAGCGTGAAGATTCCATTCGCGACGTCGATCGTGGCGACGAGCGGCGTGGTGTTGTCGTACATGATCGGGACGTTGCTCACGGCCGGGGGCGGCGGTCCCGCGGAGTTGCTCGCGCTGTAGATGCCCGATACGTGCACGGGCGCGACGGTCACGGAGTAGTTGCCGCCGCCGTTGTCCGAGGCAAACAGATTTGTGTAGCCCGCGCCGGGTGTCAGCGACGCGCTGTTGACGACGATCTGGTCGTAGCCGCCGAAGGCCGAGCTGAGCGTGATCGACTGATTCGGATACGTCGTAAAGTCGAAGTCGGTCAGCGCAGGCACGACCGAATCGAACTCCGCGAAGATCCCGTTCATGTCGAGCGCGGTCGACGCGAGCGTGTTCGTCCCGACCGAGACGGTGATGAACGCCTGCCCGGTCACGAACTGGTACTGCACGGGTGCCGCGTTTGCGGCTCCCGCGAACGCCAGCGCGCTCGTCAGGAGCGCGGCGCTCCACCCCTTGAGAACTGACATCTGTCTCCCTCCCAGAACCGACAGAACCGACGCAACCACTCTTCCCCGACCCGATCGGCCCGCCCCTCCCTAAAAGGCTGACCGATGATGCAGCGTGATCGTATGCCTCCGGCCGGCCGGATGGGAAGCCTTTTTTGTGTGAATTCCCTACGGGGGAGAGAAGCTGCGCTCGAAAACGCGCATGCATTTCAACCGCTTGCCGGTTTCGCTTGAGCCGGGCGGAGCAAAGGGGAAGACTAGCGGGCAACCCTTGGAAGGAGCGCCGATGTCCGAATCCTCAGCGGAGGCTGGGACTTTCCGCCTCGAGTGGACTCCGCAAGAGCTGCTTGCCGACGCACCGTATGAGGAGCCGCTGATCGCCGGGGGCGTTCGCTGCCACGGCGGATTCGAGGGCGGCCGCTACATCTCGCCCCGCACCCTCCACCGCGGTCCGGCGATCGCGGCCTGGCAGGCGCGGCTCCGGGCCGAGGGGCATCCGCTCGTGAACCTGCCCGTCGAGTACGTACCGCCCCACTACCCGAACTACCCGCAGGCGAAGCTGCTGCTGCAGGAGGGCGTGCGAGACCCGATCACGCGCTCGCTCACGACCATCTCGATCGTGGAGGGTTTCGGCGCCCGGATCCGCGACGTGCCGCTGCCCGACCTGCGCTCGGAGGTGGTCGAGGACATCTCCGGCACCGCCCTCGCCCACCTGGGCGGTGGGCTCTTCGAGGCCCACGCCCGCGACGAAGCGGGTTTTCGCGACCAGGGCGGCCACAAGCAGATGTGGGAGGCGGCCCGGGATCTCGGCTTGGCCAAGCCCGAGATCCCGGACGACGTGCTTCTGCAGATGATGATGGGGGGCCGTCCGCGCGGAGAACGCAAGCGGCTCTTCCCCGCGCTCTCGACGCGCCTCGAGGACGCGATCTCGATGATGGCGAGCGTGATGGTCGTGGAGGTCTTCGCCG
>CAZMKX010000006.1:0-20781 GCA_964566375.1 uncultured Myxococcales bacterium | reverse complement strand
GCAGCGCCCAGCCGTCGCCCGAGCCGCGCGTCGCGCGCAGCTGGTAGTTCGAGTAGCGCACCACCGGCGTCAGTCGCTCCGCCTTCGCGCCCCAACGCCGCGCCGACTCGTCCTGACGGATGAAGTTGTCGAACTGCTCCTCCGCGCTGTGGCCGAACTGCGCGAGGTGGTCGCTCGGAATCACGAAGCCGACCGAAACGCGCCCCGGCAGCGGGATTCGCCAGCCCCAGCCGCGCGTCATCCGCTCGGAGTGCACGTTTCCCGGCATCACGAGCTCGACGCCCGCGCAGTGGGCGTGGAGCGCCGTGTCCTTGCGCGGACCCTCGACGGTCGGGACGTCCATCAGCCGTGCGACCGTCCGAACGCGTCCGGTCGCGTCGACGATGTAGTCGGGCGGACCGCCGAGCGCCTCGACGGCCCGCGCCTGGCTCTCGGCGTCGAAGTGGATCCGGTCGCTGCCGGACTCGCGCGAGATTCGCGCCGAGTGGTCGATGCGCTTCGCGCCGGCGCGCAGCGCCGCATCGAGCAGGGTCTGATCGAAGAGGTCGCGCGGCACGTTGTAGGCATAGGGCGTCTTCGCGCCGCGCGACTCCGCGAAGCGGAACGAGACCTCCGCGATCGGATGGAAGACGAAGGTCGCGCCCGGCTTGTAGGTGCTGTACTTCGCGACCTCGTCCTCGACGCCCAGGTCGCGCAGGTAGGGGATCACGGCGGGAACCAGCGACTCGCCGACGATGATCGGCGGCCGCTTGCCGCGCGTGAACAGAGCGACGTCCACGCCGCCGCGCCGGAGCCACGTCGCCAAGGCCGAGCCCGCCGGACCGCTTCCGACGATGGCGACCTTGCGGATGCTCTCTCGCCCCATGTCCCTCGCAATCTAAACGAGCGCGTCGGGTGTTTCAACGCGGGTTGACAAGCCGCGCACCGCGGTGCGAAACACGCAGGCGTCATGAGCTGGAGCCGCGAGGCGCTGACGGAGCGGATCTACGAGATCCTGCGGAGCGAGCTTCTCGCCGTCGGCGACGAGTTCACGCCGAAGTCGAATCTGGTCGAGGCGGGCCTCGATTCGCTCGCGGTCACTCAGCTCATGCTGGCGATCGAGGAGAGCACGGGCATCTGGGTCGACGAGGGTCTGCTCACCGAGGAGACTCTCGCGAGCGCGGAGAGCCTCGCGGCCTGCGTCCATGGCCAGCTCCAGGCGAGCTGAGGCGATCGCGCTCACCGGCGCGGACTGCTTCCTGCGCGCCTTCGACGCCGAGGTGCGGCGCACCGCGGGCGCGAGCCACCTGTCGCAGATCGTGCTCCGGCTCGGTCCGGGGCTCGGCGTCGATGCGCTGCGCGCGCTGGTCGAAGCCGTCGCCCGCGCGCAGCCGGTCCTCCGCGCGCCGATCCGGCGGCCGTGGCTCGTGCTTCCGCCGGTCTACCGCACCGATCTCGCGCCGCGCGCGCCGCTGCCGGGCTTCGAAGTTCGCGACGTCCCCGTGCCACGCACCGAGCACACGAAGCCGCCGGAGCTCTTCGCGGCGCGGCTCAACGAGCGCTACGACGGCCACAGCGGACAGCTTCTGCGCTGCGACGTCGTTCGCTACGCGGAAGGCACGGGCTGCGACGTCGCCTTCACCTGGCTGCACATGCTGCTCGACGGCTCGGGCAGCGAGCGCTTCGTGCGCTGGCTCGACGAGGTCGGGCGCGGCGTGCGCAGCGCGGACGCGCTTCCCGACGACGCGCGCGCGCCCTCGAACGATGCCGCGGCGCCGCGCGGGCTGCGGGCGCGTGGCGACGAGGCGCGCGCGTGGCAAGCGCGGATGCGCTCGTTCGCGGCGAATCCCCCGCGCTCGCTCGCGGGGCCGCTCGCGCGCACGCGCCAGGACTTGCGCTACGACCTCGAGACCTTCGACCCCGGGGAGACCGCGCGCATCGTCGCGCGCGCGAAGAAGAGCGCCGGCTTTCTCACGCCGATGCTCTTCTATCTGGCCGCGAGCGTGCGCGCCCACCACGCCGTGCAGCGCATGCGCGGCGTCGATCCCGGCAGCGCCGTGGTTCCGCTTCCGGTGAACCTGCGCGCGAAGGGCGCCCAGGGAGAGATCTTCGGCACGCGCATCTCGCTGGTCTGGTTCCAGGTCCTGGCCGACAAGGTCGAGAGCTTCGACGACCTGCTTGCGGAGCTGAAGGCACAGCGCCTCGCCACGATCAAGGCGGGGCTCGTCGAGGCGGGTGGCGCGGCGATGGACTTCGCGCGCTGGCTGCCGCAGCGGCTGTACGCGCGGATGGCGCGGCGCAACTTCGGCGGCGAGCTCTGCTCCTTCTTCTTCGCCTACACCGACGAGTTCCTGCCCGGCCTGACGAGCTTTCTCGGCGCGCCGATCCTGAACGGCTTCCACGCGCCGTCGGTTCCGCCGTCGCCGGGCAGCAGCGCCGTGTTCTCGCTCCGCGACGGGCGGCTGAACTTCACCCACGTCCGTCAGAACGGCGTGTTCACGGATGCGGAGCTCGCCTGCTTCCGCGCGTCGCTGCGAGGCGATCTGCTGGGCGGCGGCGCGTGACGGAATCCGCCGCGCGCGTCGACGTCGCGGTGATCGGCGGCGGCAGCGCAGGCGTCGCCGCGGCCCTCGCGGCTGCGCGCGTCGGCGCGCGCACGCTGCTGGTCGAGCGCGAGCCGGTGCTCGGCGGAAACGCCGCGCACGCGCTCGTGCACACGCTGTGCGGCCTGTACCTGCCCGCCGAGGCCGGAGACGCGGTGCTCGCGCACCGCGGAATCGCCGCCGAGGTCGCGCGCGCGCTCGGAACCGCACCCGAGCGAGCGGGCCGGGTCTGGTACCTGCCGGCGCCACCCGCCGTGCTGTCGGCGATCTACAGCGAACGGTGTCGCGCGGAAGCGGCGCTCACGCTCTGCCTTTCGACCGAGCTCGTCGCGGCCCGGCTCGCGCGCGATGCCCGCGCCGACTCGCAGCTCACGCTGCGCCGGGCGGGCCGGTCGAGCGAGGTGGGCGCGCGGATCGTCGTCGATGCCAGCGGAGACGCCTCGGCGGCCCACCAGGCGGGCGCGGACTTCGCGATCGAGAGCGCCGGGCGGCTCCAGTGTCCGTCGTACATCTTCCGGGTGTCGGGCGCCGACACCAGCGCACTCGAGGGCTTCGCGCGCGTTCAGCTCAGCACGGCGCTCGCGGGCGCGGCGCGCACCGGCGCGCTGCCCGCGTTCGCGGAGTCGGTCGTGCTGCGCGCGTGCGGCGCGCCCGGGGACGTGTACGTCACGCTGAACGTGCCGAGACCCGATGGCGCGAGCTGGAATCCGCTCGACTCCGGCTGCGTCTCCGCGCTCGAGAGCCGCGCGCGCGAGGCCGCGGAGGCGATCGCCGCGTTCCTGCGCGCGACGCGGGCCGGCTTTGCGGCGAGCCGCCTCGCCGAGCACCCGCGCAGGCTCGGGATCCGCGAGACGCGCCGCGCGCTCGGCTGCGTCGTGCTCGAGGCGGCGGACGTTCTCGAGGGGCGCCGCCGCGACGACGAGGTCGCGCTCTCGACCTGGCCGATCGAGCTCTGGCACGACCACCGGCGCGCGCAGCTCACGCACCCGCGCGCGCCGTCCTCCGTGCCGCTCGGCGCGCTGATCTCGCGCTCGCACCCGCGGCTCGGGATGGCCGGCCGCTGCGTCTCGGCCACGCACGAGGCGCTCGGCGCGCTGCGCGTGATCGGCACGTCGCTCGCGACCGGTGAAGCGATCGGGCGCGCTGCGGCGCTCGCCGCCGACGCGGACGTCGCGCTCGCGGAAATTGCGCCGGCGCAGGTCCGCGAGCAGAATCCGGTCCGGTGAGCGGAACCGTCCTCGACTCGATCCGCGCGCAGGCCGCGCGAGCGCCCGATCACGCGGCGCTCGTGATCGGCGGAGCCGCGGGAGCGGAGCCCACTCGCGTCGGCTACGCGGCGCTGCTCGCACGCGTCGACGAGATCGCCGCGGATCTGCGCGCGCGCGGCGTCGGACGCGCGCAGCGCTGCGGAATGCGGGCGCCCCAGGGCCGCGGCTTCATCGAGCTCGCACTCGCGATCCTGGAGTGCGGTGCGTGCCTGGTGCCGATCGCGGACGACAACGCAGGCGAGGTGCTCGAGGCGTTCGCGGAGCGCGCGAAGCTCCACGCCGTGGTGTCGGAATCGCAGGCCGCGCCGGGCTTCACGCTCGCGCAGCGGAGCGCGAAGCCCGGCGTCGACGCCGACTTCGAGCGCGCGTTCGCGGAGCTCGCGCCCGCGTACCTGCGGTTCACCAGCGGCACCACCAGCCGGCGAAAGGGCGTGATCCTCGGTCACGCGGCGATCGCGGCGCGGCTCGACGCGGCGAATCGCGGGCTCGGCATCGGCCCCGACGACCGCGTGCTCTGGCTACTGCCGATGGCCCATCACTTCGTGGTGTCGATCCTGCTCTACCTCCGCTTCGGCGCGACGATCCTGCTGCCGGCGGGGTCGCTCGCGCGTCCGATCCTCGAGCTCGCGTCGCGCGAGCGCGCGACGGTGCTGTACGCCTCGCCGTACCACATGAACCTTCTGGCCAAGGACGCTTCGGGTCTGCGCCTCGCCGACCTGCGGCTCGTGATCTCGACCGCCGAGGGACTTCGCCCCGAGATCGCACAGGCCTTCGCCGCGCGCTTCGGCCGGCCGGTGGCGCAGGCGCTCGGCATCATCGAGATGGGCCTGCCCGTGCTGAACACCGCGAGCGCGGCGCGCAAGCCGGGCGCGCTCGGTCGTCCGCTTCCCGATTACCAGGTCTGGCTGCGCGGCGATGATGGGAAGCCCGTCACCGGTCCGACGTCGCCCGACCGGACGGGCGAGATCTGCATCCGCGGACCCGGCTGCTTCGACGCGTACCTCGAGCCGTGGACGCCCGCGCGCGAGGTGCTCGAGCCCGACGGCTTCCGAACCGGCGACCAGGGCTTCTTCGACGAGGACGGCGACCTGTTCCTGGTCGGGCGGCGCGCGAATCGCATCAACATGGCGGGGATGAAGTTCTTCAGCGAGGAGGTCGAGGCCGTGCTCGACGCGCATCCGCGCGTGCGCCGAAGCCGCGTCACGCCGCGCGAGCACCCGCATCTGGGTGAGGTCCCGGTTGCGGAGATCGTCGCCGCCGATCCCGCGCACGCACCCGCGCGCGCCGAGCTCGTCGCGCACTGCCGCGAGCGCCTGCCCGCGTACAAGATCCCGCGCGAGTTCACGGTCGTCGCCGAGCTGCCCGAGACCGCAACGGGCAAGCTCGCGCGTCCGGTCGGCGAGCGAGGCTAGGGAAAGGTCAGGGGGGCGATGCCCCGGGCGCGTTCACGCTCACGGGCACGAGCGTCGACTCGTACCCGCACGCGGCGCTCGCGATCCGCACCGAGCCGTCGACCGCCCGCTCGACGGTGCGCCCTTCGAAGCCCGGATCGTCGGTGGCCAGGAAGTGCGCGCGGTGGAGATCGCGCAGCACGTTCTCGGGCGGAACGGGCAGGGCGGGGCCGAGCTTCGACTCGCTCCACACCTCGACGCCGATCTGTGTCACGGTGAACGCCGTCGCGCCGAACGGCGTGAGGCCGACCAGGACCAGGCGCGGGCCGCCCTTCTGCACGACCAGGCCGTAGGCCTCGTCGACGCGGTCGCCGCGCACGCGGATGCGCTCGTGGATCACCCAGTCGCCCTCGATCTCGTAGGTCGGCCGCAGGCTCCCCGGGCAGTCGGCCAGGCGCGGCAGCGGGACCGGAATGAACGCGGGCGGCGGCGGCACGTGCCTGCAGGCGAGCGCGGCCGTGAGCGCCAGAACGAGCGCGAAGGCGCTACGCATCGGGTCCCTCCGCAGGCTGGACGCGCAGCGCCAGCAGGGTGACCGGCGCCAGCACCAGCGCCAGCGCGATTCCGACGCCGGTCGTGAGCCCGATCGCTCGCAGCGCCGGGTGGCTCGAGATCGCCAGGAAGCCGAATCCCAGGATCGTGGTCAGGCAGCAGAGCAGACACGAGACCAGGGCCGCGCCGATCTCGTGCGGATCGTCCGCGCTGTCCACCACGAAGATGCCGTAATCGACGCCCATGCCCATCACGATCAACAGACTCACGGCGTGAAGCAAGTTCGTCTCGGTGCCGGAGAGCGCGAAGACCGAGAGCACGATCACCGCGGTGAGCAGCGAGGGCAGGAACGCGGCGAAGGCGCGGCGCCAATCGCGATAGCGCGCGATCAGGATGAGGAGCACGAGCCCGCTGCCGACCACGATCTGGGTCAACGTGCGCGTGCGGAACCGTGCGGCGATCTCGTTCATGAAGCTCTTCTGCTCGAACAGGTGCACGTCGGGCAGATCGCGGATCGCTTCGCGCACGCGCTCGGGATCGCGCACGTCCCGAAGATAGGTGATCACCGCGGTGCGACCGTCGAGGTCGAGGACCAGGTTCGCCGCGAGCGGTCCGAGCTCCGACGCGCGCAGCTCCGCGAGCGTGAGCGGCGCGGGCGGCGCCGCCAGCGCCTTCGCGAACGGCGCGAACGTGCCGGCGCGAAAGCCGGCGGCGTTGAAGCCGGCGTCGAGCCGCGTCTCCAGGTCGGGGCTCGCCTGCAGTGCGGCCAGATTCCGGCGCTGCAGGTCCTGTGACCAGAGCAGGTCGTGGAGCGAGCGGACTCCGCCGAGCTCGCCGCGCGCGACCAGCGCGGAGAGCCGGCCGTACACCGCATCGTTTCGCGAAACCGCGGTCTCCGGGTCGTCGGCGAGCGCGATCACGAAGCGCCCGCCGTCGAAGTTCGAGACGCGCTCGCGCACGCGCGCCTCCTCGGCTTGAAGCGCCGGATCCGGCTTGCCGAGCTCGGACAGGTCGTCGTTCCAGGTGAGTCGCGGCAGGGCGAACGCGCCGAGCGCGAGCGCGGCGACCGGAACGACCGCCAGCAGGGTCCGGTGCTGCCGCAAGCGGGGGATCGAGGCGCCGAGCCGCTGCGCGAGCCTCGACGAGATCGGCGGCACCGCGCGTTTGCGCGGCAGCAGGTCCGGCAGCAGGAACAGAGTCGCGACCAGAGCGCCCGCCACGCCGATCAGCGAGAACGTGCCGAGCTCTCGGAAGCCGGGGAACGACGTGACGGCGAGCCCGGCGAAGCTCGCCATCGTGGTGAAGGCCGCCATCGACAGCGAGCCCGAGAGCCGCCGCGCGAGCGCCCACGGCGACTCCGCGTGCGTGGCCAGGCTGCGCAGGATCAGGACGTGCGTGGGGTAGTCGATCGTGACACCGATCAGCGACGCCCCGAAGCCGATCGTCATGCCGTCGAGCCGGCCGAAGATCGCGAGCCCCGCGGCCAGCGCGATCAGGATCCCCACCATCGCGGGCACCATCGCCAGCCCCAGTGACAGGAACGAGCGGAAGAAGAGCCAGGACAGGACCGCCACGCCCAGCGTCGACCACGTGCCGATCATCGAGGCGTCCGCGCGGATCTTCGTCTCGGCGTCGAGCGCGAAGCGGTTGGCCCCGCTCTGCTCGAGCACGAGATCCGGCCCCAGCCGGTCGCGCGTCTCGGCGAAGCGCGCCGCGATCTCGGCGAGGAGGGGGGCCTGCGCCACGGTGTCGAAGGCCGAGTGCCGCGTCGCGAGCAGGATCACGGCCCAGCGGCCGTCCGGCGTCGTGAAGACACCGTCCCGTGTCGGGAGCGGCGGCTCGCCTGCGCGCATCCGCTCGAGCTGCGCCTGGAAGACGCCGAGCGGGTCCTCGGGCGCGACGCGGCCGAGCAGCGGCGAGATCGGCAGCGCCAGGCTGCGCTTCAGCGCGTCCGCGCGCTCGCGCAGGCCCGCGTCGGAAAGGCGCGCCTCGAGCTCGCGCTCGGGCGCGTCCGAGACGAAGTAGACCCGGCGCGGAAAGTACAGCCGGTAGACCTGCTCCTGCAGCGACGCGTCTGCGCCGGTGCGAAGCCAGGCGACTTCGGGGTGCGCGCGCAGCGCGTCCGCGAGCGCCTTCGCTCCGGCGACGGCGCGCGTCGGGTCGTCGGCTCCGACCGTCAGCACCATCGTACGCGCCAGGTCGCTCTGCACGAGCTCGCGCGAGATGCGCGCGAGCTCCACGCCGCGGCCGTCGGGCATGAAGTTCGTGATGTCCGTCGTGAACGTGATGTGACGGGCGCTGTACACGAGGAGCGCGACGCAGAGCGCGGCCCAGGCGAGCAGCCGCGCGGCGCGGCTCACGGCGCGGCTCTCGGGCCGAAGATCGCGCGCTCCTCCTCGGGCCCGAACACGTGATCGACCTCCGTCTTCTCGAAGAGCGTGTGCGTCCGGTCGCCATCGGTCTCGACGAGCTCCATCTCGCGCAGCGTCGCGCCGTCGCCCGAGAGGCGGATGTTGGCGATGAAGCGGTCGAGCGGGGAGCCGGTCGGTGTCAGGCCGAGCTGCCAGCGCCCGCCGTCGGCCCGGAAGTCCAGGCGATACAAGGCCTCGAGCGCTTTCCGGTCGCCCCGCCACAGCACCACGAGGTTCTCGGCGAACTGGCGCGCGACCGGGTTCTCCGACAGATCGAGCTCGTTCGTGCCCGCCTCGTCCTCGAAGCGCATGTGGTTGCCCTCGAGCACCAGCCGCGTCGCGGCCGGCGTCGTCGTCACGCGCGCGAGCTTGTCGGGCGGAACGAAGTAGAGCGTCCCGCGCGTCTCGAGCGGCGCGTCGAGCAGCGCCAGGATCTTCACCTCGCGGAACTCGGCCACGACCCCGCTCGTGGTCGCCATGTGCCGCAGCAGCTCGTCGAGCGTGAGCGCGCCGCTCGCGGGCGGCGCTTCGGCGCCGAGCGCGAGCGCGGCGACGACCGAGACCAGCAGCGCCTTCATCCGCGCAGGTCTAAACCAAGCGGGCGGCCGACGCTAGCCCGGCCGCCTGGCCAGCTCGCCTTTCCCTGCAGCTGCGCTCGTTTACACCCCCGAAGGTGCGGTGGTAAGCTGGCTGGGCTCCGCGCGGTCGAGGTCGCTCGCTCGGCTTCGTTTCCCGCGGCGGACGACGGGGGGCAGGTCGGGTCGGATGCTCGCGCGAATCTCGACTGCGTGGCGGGCGCTGCGAAGCGGAATCGGCTTCGCGTCCTTCGGCTTGATGAGCGTCTGGCTCGCCGTCGTCTGGCTGCCATTCCGCGGCGTATGGGACCGCCGCACGCCCGAGCCGTGGCGCCGCGCGCAGCGCGCGATCCACAACGCGTACCGGATCCACATGGCGCTCTGCCAGGCGATCGGGCTGATCGAGATTCGCTGGATCGGGGCGGAGCGGCTCGCGCAACCGGGGCGGAAGATCATCGCCGCGAATCACCCCTCGCTGATCGACGTCGTCCTGATCATCTCGAAGCTGCCGCAGGCCGACTGCATCGTCGGCGGAGACTACGCCCGGAATCGCTGGCTGCGCGGCGCCGCGAAGGCCGCCGACTACATCCCGCGCGACGTCGGCGCCGCGGCCGTGCGCGACGCCGTGCAGCGCCTGGCCGCCGACCGGACGCTCGTCATCTTCCCCGAAGGCACGCGCTCGCCCGAGGGCGGGCTCGGGCGCTTCCAGCGCGGCACCGCTCACATCGCGCTCGAATCGGGCTTGGATATCCTGCCGGTGCACATCACCGTCGAGCCGCCCATGCTCATGAAGGGCCAGAAGTGGTATCACGTGGCGGAGCGGCACTCGGTCTTCACGCTCCGCGTCGGCGAGCCCTTCGTCGTCAAGGAGCATCTGTCCGGGGGCGAGTCGCAGGTGATGGCGGCGCGCAAGGTGACCGACGCCCTGCGCGCGCGGTTCACGGAAGGAAGCAGCGATGCAACGCGATGAAGGACTCGAAGCGGATCTCAAGAAGCTGATCGTCGAGGCGCTCGTGCTCGAGGACATCGCACCCGAGGAGATCGAGACGGATGCGCCGCTCTTCGTCGAGGGCCTGGGCCTCGACTCGATCGATGCGCTCGAGCTCGCGATGGCGCTCGAGGAGCGCTACGGCGTGAAGATCGAGGACGATCCGGACGAGAACCGCCGCATCTTCGCCTCGGTGAAGAGCCTCGCCGATTTCGTGACCGCCCAGAAGGCCCGCTAGGCAGCAGGCGAAGCAACGAGGAGGCAGCCGTGTCCCTTTCCCAGCAGGAGATCTTCTCGCGGGTGGTCGCGATCCTCGCGCGCGAGTTCTCGGTCTCGCCCGAGGACGTGACGATGCAGACCGACCTGCAGGCCGACCTCGACTTCGACAGCCTCGACGCGGTCGCCCTGGCGGGCTGGGTCGAGGAGGACCTCGACCTGGCGCTCACCGACGACGAGATCGAGCGCATGCGCTCACTCGACCAGATCGTCTCGGTGATCGCCGCGCGCCTGGACGCCGTCGTCGAAAAGGCCGGCTGAGGACGCGAGCGTTGCCGCGCCTCGCCGCCGCGATGCCGTTCCTCCCGCTCGCGGAGCTTCTGCACGTGGGGAGGGATCCGCACGCGATCGTGGCATTCGCGCGCGACGGCGTGCGCGACTTCGCGGACTTCTCGGGCCGGGTGGCCGCGCTCGTCGCGGAGCTGCGTCGGCACGGCGGGTCGCGCTTCCTGCTCTACAGCGACGACAGCTACGCATTCGCCGTCGGGTTCCTCGCGATCGGTCATGCCGGTGCGACGGCGCTGCTCGCGCCGAACCGCCAGCCCGGGACGCTCGCGGCGCTCGCGGCGCACGTGGACGGCGCGCTCGTCGACGCGAGCGTGGCGGGCCCGGAGCTCGCCCGCCTGCCGCGGATCGCGCCGCTGGGGTTCGCGCCCGTCTCGTTCGCGAAGTTCGCCGCGCTCGCGCCGGCGGCCGAGATCGCCGAGCTCTCGACCTCGGGCACGACCGGCGCCGGGAAGGCCGTTCCGAAGAGCCTTCGCCACCTCGACCGCGAGCTCGTGGTCCTCGAACGCCTCTTCGGCGAGCGCCTCGGTCCGGACGCGCGCGTGTTCGCGACGGTCTCGCACCAGCACCTGTACGGGCTTCTCTTCCGCGCGCTCTGGCCGCTCGCCGCGGGGCGGCCCTTCTGCGCCGAGACCTACCTGCACACGGAGGAGCTCTTCCCGCGCATGCGTGAAGCGGGGAGCTTCGCGCTTGCGACGACGCCCGTGCATCTCCGGCGAATGCGCGCCGACGCCGCGCTCGCGAGCCTGAGACCCGGCGCGCGCGCGATCTTCTCCTCGGGCGGGCCGCTCGACGAGTCCGTCGCGCGCGACGTCGCGCGCGTGCTCGGCGCCGCGCCGATCGAGATCTTCGGCTCCACGGAGACGGGTGGCGTGGCCTGGCGCGCGCAGCCGCTCGAGGGCGAGAGCCCGAGCTGGCAGGCGCTGCCCGGCGTCGAGCTCGAGATCTCGCAGGAGCCGGGGGCCGAGGGGCAGCTGGTGGTACGCTCTCCGTACGCGAGCCTGGGGCTGGCTTCGGCGGAGGGCGACGTGCAGCAGACGCGAATGGGCGATCGCGCCGAGCTTCTCGGCGACGGCCGATTCCGGCTGCTCGGGCGCGCGGACCGGATCGTCAAGATCGGCGAGAAGCGGCTCTCGCTGCCGGAGATGGAGAGTGTCCTGCGCGGTCACCCGTACGTCGCCGACGCGGCGCTCGTGCCGTTCGAGGTCGCTGCGGAGTCGCGCGTGGGCGGCGTGGTCGCGCTCTCGGACGCGGGCCAGGCTGCGCTCGAATCGCTCGGGCGTCGCGCTCTCGGCAGCTCGCTTGCCGACCATCTCGCCGCGTACTGGGACCGCGTCCTGCTGCCGCGCGCCTGGCGCTACGTCGCCGAGCTCCCGCGAGACGCGCAGGGCAAGACGCCGCATGCGGCGCTGGTCGCGCTGCTCGAGTCCGGCTCCGAGCGCGCACCCGTCGTCGCGCCGGTACTGATCGCGGAGTCGCGCACGCCGCGGACCCTCGAGCGCGAGCTGCGCGTTCCGGCGGATCTGGCCTTTCTCGAGGGGCACTTTCCCGGCCAGCCGGTGGTGGCCGGTGTCGTGCAGCTCCACTGGGTGATGCAGGCGGCCGCCGACCTGCTCGGGGAAGCGCCGCGCGTGCGCGGCTTCGAGGGGCTGCGCTTCCGAGACGTCCTGCTGCCGGACCAGGGCTTCCGGCTCTCGCTCGAGCTTTCGGAGTCGGGCGACCGGCTCCGCTTCGAGCTCTCCGACGGGGAACGGGTGTTCGCCTCGGGCCGCGCGCGGCTCCTGCCGCGCGAGCGGGACGCGTCGTGAGAGCCTGCATCCTGATCCCGTGCTACGAGCACGGCGCGCCGCTCCGCCGCGTGCTCGAGTCGCTCGCGCCCTACGCACTTCCGTGTCTGGTCGTGGACGACGGCAGCGGGCCCGCGACCCAGGAGGCGCTCGTGCGCGCGGCGCGGGAGCTGCCGTTCGTGCAGGTGCAGCGGCTCCCGAAGAACGGCGGGAAGGGCGTCGCGCTCGAGGCCGGCTACCGCTGGGCCGCCGCCCAGGGCTTCTCGCACGCGCTTTGCATGGACGCCGACGGCCAGCACGATCCCGCGGCCGTGCCCGCGTTCCTCGAGGCAATGCAAAAGGACCCGGACGCGATCGTGCTCGGCCAGCCGATCTTCGACGAGAGCGCGCCGCGGGCGCGAATCTACGCGCGGCAGCTGTCGCGCGCCGCGGTCTGGCTGGCGACGCTCTCGCTCGACATCCACGATCCGCTCTGCGGGATGCGGGGGGTGCCGCTCGCGCTCGCGCTGCGCGTGCTGGCCGCGAGCCGGCTCGGCCCGCGCATGGAGTTCGATCCCGAGTTCGCGGTGAAGTGCGTCTGGGAGGGCGCGCCCGTCGTGAACGTGCCCGTGCGCGTTCAGTACCCGGAGGGCGGCCTCTCGCACTTCGACGTCGGGCGCGACTTTCCAGCCATGGGGGCGACCTACGCGCGGCTCTGGCTCGGCATGCTCGCGCGCGCACCGCGGCTCTTGCGCGCCAGGAGCGCGACGTGAGCGATCCCGCAGCGGTGCAGCCCGAGCCCACCGTCTGGGCGCGGCGGGTCGAGCGCGGCACGATGCTCGGCATGCGCTTCGGCCGGTTCCTCTACCGGGCGATCGGGCGGCGCGGGATGGTGCGCATCCTGTGGGGGATCGCGGCCTACTTCTACGCCGTCGACGCGCACGCGCGCGAGGCCTCGCGTGACTGGCTCGAGACGGTCTGGAGTCTGCCGGCCGGGCGCGCGGCGCTGCGCGAGCGGCCGGGCCGGTTCGCACCGCTTCGCCACATGCACCACTTCGCGATCAACATGCTCGACCGCATGATGATGTGGCTCGGTCAGGAGGACGCGTTCGCGATTGACCACCGCGGCGGCGAGGCGTTGCTCGCGCTCGCGGCCCAGGGACGCGGCGCGATCCTGCTCGGCGCGCACCTCGGCAGCTTCGACATGCTGCGGCTGATCTCGCGCCAGTACGGCCTGCGCGTGAACGTGGTCATGTACACGCACCACTCCGCACGCGTGAACAAGTTCTTCGAGTCGCTCGGCGGCGAGAGCCAGGTGCGCGTGATCCAGCTCGATCCGAGCTCCGTGCAGTCGGCGTTCGAGGTCAAGGCGTGCCTCGATCGCGGCGAGTTCGTCGGCATCCTGGCGGACCGCGTGCATCCCGGCGGGCGCGAGCGCCCGGTCGAGACGCTGTTCATGGGACGCCGCGCGGTGTTTCCGCTCTCGCCGTTCCTGCTCGGCGTCGTGCTCGGCGCGCCGATGTTCCTGTCGCTCTGCACGGCGACCGCCGACGCCCGCTACTTCGCGGTGACCGAGCCGATCTTCGCCGGCGGTCGCGTGCCGCGCGCGGACCGCGAGAAGATCGCTCGCGAGGCGCTCGAGAGCTGGGTGCGCCGCTTCGAGACGCACTGCCTCGGCTCGCCTGAGCAGTGGTTCAACTTCTACAGCTACTTCCTCGACTCGCGGCCCGCCGCGGGGGAGGCGCGCGAATGAGCGCTGCGCTCTACCCGGACATCGCGGAGCTGCTGCCCCATGCCGGGCCGATGCGGCTGATCGCGCGCGTCGTCTCGCATGCGCCCGAGCGCACCGTCTGCGCGCTCGACCCGGCGGCGAGCGATCTCTTCCGCGACTCGGACGGGCGCGTGCCCGCGTGGGTGGCGCTCGAGTGGATGGCGCAGTCGATCGCGGCGCACGGCGGGCTGCTCGCGCGTGCGTCCGGCAGACATCCCGCGCCGGGGATGCTGGTCGGTGCCAAGCGGCTCGAGCTCGCGCGCGCGGCGTTCGCACCGGGCGATGCGCTCGAGGTCGAGGCGCGCTTCACCGGAGGCGCGGGCGGGCTCGCGTCGTTCGACTGCACGCTTCGCTCCGGCTCCGAGCGGCTGGCCAGTGGCTCGCTGTCGGTCTTCGTCTCGGAGGCGCTGGTGCGCCCGCCGGAGGCGCGCGGATGACCGCTCCGCGGCGCGTACTCGTCACCGGCGCCAGCCGCGGCATCGGCCGCGCGATCGCGCTCGGCCTGGCGCACGCGGGCTTCGACCTGGCGCTCAACTACCGCGCCAGCGACGCCGAGGCCGAGTCGCTCGCCAAGGAGATCCGCGCGCTCGGCCGCGCGGCGACGCTCACGCGCTTCGACGTCGCGGATCGCGCCGCGGCCGCGAGCGCGCTCGGCGCCGACGTGGAGGCGCACGGCGCGTACTGGGGCGTGGTGCTCTCGGCGGGGATCCACGCCGATGCCGCGTTTCCGGCGATGACCTCCGACCAGTGGGACCGCGTGCTGCGCACGAACCTGGACGGCTTCTTCAACGTGCTCCGGCCGCTGGTCATGCCGCTCGTCCGACTGCACGACGGCGGGCGCATCGTCGCGCTCTCGTCGGTTGCGGGCCTCGCGGGAAACCGCGGGCAGGTGAACTACGCGGCCTCGAAGGCGGGGCTGACCGGCGCGACCAAGTCGCTCGCGCAGGAGCTCGCCAAGCGCGGGATCACCGTGAACTGCGTCGCGCCGGGACTCGTCGACACGGACATGCTGCACGGCGCGCCCGTGGCGGAGCTCGCGAAGCTGGTGCCGATGCAGCGGCTCGGCCGCCCGGATGAGGTTGCCTCGCTCGTGGTGTATCTCTTCTCCGAGGGCGCCGGCTACATCACGGGCCAGGTGATCTCGGTGAACGGAGGCATGCTTTGAACCCCGATCTCGACGTCGCGATCCTGGGCGGAGGCCTCGCGGGCAGCCTGCTCGCGCGTCAGCTCTCGCGCACGGTGCCGGGGCTTCGCATCTCGGTCTTCGAGAAGTCGACGGAGTCGAGCTGGAAGGTCGGCGAGTCGGTCGTCGAGATCGGCAGTCACTACCTCGTGAAGCGGCTCGGGCTGCAGCGCTATCTGTACGACCGGCACTTCGCGAAGAACGGCCTGCGCTACTTCTTCGACAACGAGACACGCTCGCTGCCGCTCTGGGAGATGAGCGAGATCGGGCCGATCAGCCTGCCGTTCCACCCGTCGTTCCAGCTCGACCGCGCGCGGCTCGAGTCGGACCTGTGGACGATGAATCGGAATGCGGGGATCGACGTGCAGCAGGGCGTTCGCGCGCGGCCGCTCGAGATGGGCCGCGCGGGTGCGCCGCACGTGTTCGAGGTTTCCGGACCTGCCGGCGCGCGTCGCTACAGCACGCGCTGGCTGATCGACGCCGCGGGCCGCGCGGACCTGCTCGCGCGCACGCTCGGCCTGCGTCTGCGCGAGGAGACGCACCGGATCGGCTCGGTCTGGGGTCGCTTCGAGGGCGTGCTCGACTACGACGACCTCGGACCCGAGTCGTGGCGCGCGCGCGTGCGCTACTCGACGCGCTACCTGTCGACGGTCCATTTCTTCTACCCGGGGTACTGGATCTGGCTCATCCCGCTCCACGACGGCGTGACCAGTGTCGGTGTCACCGGCCACACGGGCTCCGACGAGCGCAGCCTGCGCACGCCGGAGGGATTCCGCGCGTTCCTCGACTCGCACGCCGCCGTCGCGCATCTGCTGCGCGACGCGAAGGCGCTCGACATCGGCAGCTACACGCAGATCGCGTACTCGACGAAACGCTACTTCTCGCCCGATCGCTGGGGTCTCACGGGAGAGGCTGCGACGGCCGCGGATCCACTGTACAGCCCCGGCACCGATTTCATCGCGCACGAGAACGACTTCCTGACGGAGCTGATCCGGCGCGACTTCGCCGGCGAGGAAGCGACGGCGCTCGCGGAGCGCTGCGAGCTCTACGACGCCTTCATGAAGTTCCGTCAGGAGGCGACGCTCTCGCTGTACCGGAACCTGTACGAGACGTTCGGCAGCTACGAGCTCGGCCGCCTGAAGTGGGACTTCGACATCGCGTGCTACTACAACTTGTGGGTCTCGCCGTACATGCGCGACGAGCACCTGGATCCGCGCTGGCTGCGGCGCCAGCTCCGCATGGCGCCGCTGATCCTTCAGGCGCTCGGGAACTTCAACGAGCTCTTCCGGAAGGTGTCGGACGCGCTCCACGAGCGCGGCGAGTTCTACCGGCAGAACGCGGGCGTCTTCTCGCCCGGGCTGGCCCACCTCGACTTCCTCGATCGCGTCGGCCTGGCACGCTCGCGCCGCGAGGTGCTCGAGAAGACCGAGCAGATCTTCAACTCGGTGCGGCAGCGCGCGTTGCTGCTTCTCGGCCCGCAGACCTCGCGGAATCCCGACGAGGTCCTGCCGCTGCACTCGCTGCTCTCCGCGGACTCGCTTGTCTGAGCTCTCGCGACCGGGCGCGAGGCAGCTCGGCACGGGCCTCGCGGTGGTGGCCCTGGCGCTCGTCTGGCCGCTCGTCTCCGAGTGGCTCGTGGCCGAGGTCGGCGTGCGCGCGCTCGCGTGCGTGCTCCTGCTCGTGTCGGGTCTCTCGCTGTTCGCCGCACGAAGCGCCGTGCCCAGCGAGTTCGCGCTGCGGAGCTCGGACTCGGCGGCGTTGCTCGGGCTGGTCGCCGCCGCCGCGGTGTCGGGCGAACGCGCGTTCCTCCTCCTGGTGCCTGCTTGGGTCCAGCTCGCGGTGTTCCGGATCTTCCGGCGCAGCGTGCGTGAAGGTGCCTCGGTCTTCGAGCGCGTCGCCTTCGCGATGGAGCCGAACGCGCCCGAATTCATCCGCCCCTACTGCCGCAAGTCGACGCTGATCTGGTCGTGGCTCTTCCTCGCGAACGCGCTCGCGATCGCGGCGCTCGCGCTCTTCGCGCCGCTCGAGAGCTGGCGCGCGTTCACCGGCTGGATGGTTTGGGCGGTGATCGCGGTCGCGAGCGTCTGCGACTATCTCGTGCGCAAGCTCTACTTCCGAGCCTACAGCCCCAATCCGCTCGACCGTCTCCTCGCGCGCCTCTTCCCGCCCGAGAACACCGAGACCGGCCGGCGCTCCGTCGCCTACCGGCGTGCGCGGCGGCTCTCGCTGGGTCGCGAGCCCTGAACGGGCGCGCGCCTCAAGCGCGCCGGAACTCGTAGCGCGTGGCGTGCGCGCCCTGGACGAGCGCGGGCTCGTCCGAGAGCCACCAGCGCAGGAACTCGAGCGCGTGCGGCCAGGCGGGGCGGGGCAGGGGTGCGTCCTGCTCGCCGATCGAGAGCGCGATGCCCGGTCCGTCGCCTGCGCTCGCGAGCCGACACGCGAAGGCGTAGGGCACGGCCGGCTCCTCGACGAGCGGCGCGAAGGTATCCGCCAGCGGAACGTCGCCGATCACCACCAGGACGGGCGCGCCCGGATCGCGCTCCAGGAACGTCAGCGCGTCGATCCATGCGCACGCCCAGGTGTCCTCCTGCCCGGACAGCGAGCTCGACGCCGCGCGATTGCCGGCCGCGATCGAGAACAGCCCCGCCTGCGCGTTGTGCACCGTGTGGCTGAAGGTCGCGGGCGAGAGCTTCTCGCGCCGCACGACGTTCTCGAGCAGGCCGATCGACTCGTTGATCGAGCCGTGGCGCGACGCGAAGACGGTGCGCAGGAGCGGAAGCTCGTCGGCGTCGACGCAGGCATACGCGGCCGCGAGCACCGTGCGCGTCAGGGGCGTGCAGCGGCGGCGGAGCATCGCGGGCAGGAACTTCGCGTCGGGCACGCCCTCCGCGGGCAGCGCAACGGGCGCCTTCGCCCAGGCGTGCCAGGCCTCCGCCGTCTCGAGCCCCGGCGCCCAGGCCGCCCAGCGCGTGAGCGACACTTTCATGCGTCGCCGTCCGTGCCGAGGACCAGCGTGCAGTTGTTTCCACCGAAGCCGAAGGAGCTCGTCATCACGCGGACGCGCGCGCCGACGCGCACGGTCTCGCCCTTCGCGACCAGCCGGATCGGTGCCAGCGCGGGGTCGCGCGCGCCGTCGAAGACGTGCGGCGGAAGCGCGAGTCGGTCCCCCGTGCGGCCCTTAAGCACCAGCCAGCAGAAGGCGGTCTCGAGCGCGCCCGCCGCGCCGAGCGCGTGCCCGATCAGCGCCTTCGTCGAGCTGCACGGAAAGTCGGTGCCGAATACGCGCGCGACCGCTGCGCACTCCATCGGGTCGTTCTGCGGCGTGCCCGTGCCGTGCAGGTTCAGGTAGGCGATCTCGCCGGGCGAGAGCCCCGCGTCCGCGAGCGCGCCGCGCATGGCCGTCTCGGCGCCGCGCCCCTCCGGATCGGGCGCGGAGATGTGGTGCGCTTCGGTCGACTCGCCCACGCCGACGAGCTGAACGCCGCCGGGATCGCGCGTCACCAGGAACAGCGCCGCGCCCTCGCCGAGCGTCAGTCCGTCGCGGTTCACGCTACACGGATTGGTGATGTGCTCCGAGAGCGCGCCGAGCGACGCGAAGCCGTTCGCCGTCAGACCGCAGAGCGAGTCGGCCGCGCCCGACACCACCGCGTCGCACAAGCCGAGCGCGATCAGGCTTCGCGCCGACGCCAGGGCGCGGTTTCCGGACGAGCACGCGGTCGAGATCGTGTAGGCGGGGCCGCGCGCGCCGATCGCCTCGGCCAGGAACCCCGCGAGCCCGCCGAACTCGAGCTGCGCGTAGTCGAACTC
This sequence comes from uncultured Myxococcales bacterium, assembly GCA_964566375.1. Classification (GTDB taxonomy): domain Bacteria; phylum Myxococcota_A; class UBA9160; order SZUA-336; family SZUA-336; genus VGRW01. The sequence continues at coordinate 1,926 of CAZMKX010000006.1, read as the reverse complement.
CCGCGCGAGCCGCCCGGTGCGCTCGCGCACCGCGATCGCCTGCTCGGCGTCCCCCACGCCGGACGTGCTCGTGCCGACCACCACGCCGACCCGCGTGCGTCCGAAGCGGCCGAGCGCCGTCTCCACGTCGGCGCCGATCTGCTCGAGCGCCGCGAGCGCGAGCCGGTTGTTCCGGCAGGCGTACCGCGCGAGCCGCGCCGGAATCTCCGGCAGCGGATCGCGAACCGCGCCGACGAGCAGGCTGCGCTCGGGCACCAGATCGTCGCGAAGCGTGAGGCCCGACGTGTCACCGGCGAGAAGGCGCGGCGCGATCTCGTCGTTGGATCTGCCGAGCGCGTTCACCTGGCCGAGCGCGGCGAGCGAGCAGGGCTTGGGAGGCATTCGCGGACCTAGCGCGCGGGGCGCGGCGGGCGGCGGTCGCGCCACGGCCGGGCCTGCTCGAGCTGGCCGGCGAGCCGGTAGAGCGTCGCCTCGTCACCGAACTTCGCGGCGAACTGCGTTCCGATCGGCAGCCCTGCCGAGCTCCACCCGAGCGGCACGCTCATGGCCGGCTGCCCGGCCGCGTTGAAGAGCTGCGTGAAGCCGGTGCACGCGGAGAGGTTTGCGATGTACTCGCCCGACGGCGCGTTCGAGAGCGCCAGCGCGCCGATCGGCAGCGGTGGCGTCGCCATCGTCGGCGTGAGCAGAACTTCGTAGCGCGACAGGAAGCTCTCGACCGCGCGGCCGACGGCGTGGATCGTCCGCACGGCGCGCGCGTAGTCGGCGGCCGACGCGGCGCGCGCGCCCTGCACCATGAAGAAGGTGATGTTCTCGAGCACGTCGGTTCCGAGCTCGCGACCTTGCGCGGCCGCGGCGTCCTCGGTCGTGGCCTGCACGTTCGCGCCGATCAGGGTCTGCGCGGCGCGGCCGAGTGCCGCGGCGTCCACCGAGAGCCGCGCGACCTCGACGTGGTGGCCGAGCGACTCGCACAGCTTCGCGGCGTCGAGCGCCGCGTCCCGGCACTCGGGGTGCGTCGGCGCGCCGTTGAAGGTCTCCGTCTGCACGGCGATGCGCAGCCGGCCCGGCGCGGTCGTCACCTCGGAGAGGTACGGGCGTTCGGGAGCGGGCGCGTGGTAGGGCGTGCCCTCGTCCGGCCCGTGCGTCGCGTCGAGAAGTGCGGCGCTGTCGCGGACCGAGCGCGTGATGGCGTGCGCGGTGCTCATTCCTCCCCAGCCCTCGCCCTGGTGCGGTCCCGAGGGAACACGCGCGCGTGTCGGCTTCATGCCGAACAGGCCGCAGCACGAGGCGGGAATGCGGATCGAGCCTCCGCCATCGCTCGCGTGCGCGGCGGGCAGGATACCCGCGGCGACCGCGGCGGAGGCCCCCCCAGACGATCCGCCCGAGGTGTGTTCGAGGCTCCAGGGATTGCGCGTCGCGCCCCACAGCGCGGACTCGGTGGTCGCCGTCAGGCCGAGCTCGGGCGAGGTCGTCCGCCCGAAGATCACCAGCCCCGCGCGCCGGTAGCGAAGCACGATCTCGCTGTCGCTCTCGGACACGAATTTCGCGAACAGGCGCGAGCCGAACGTGAGCGGCTGGCCGGCGACCTGGGCGTGCAGGTCCTTCAGAAGGAAGGGCACGCCTCGGAACGCGCCATCGGGCAGCCCCGCGCGAATGGCGGCGCGCGCGTAGTCCGCCCAGACCATGTTCACGGCATTCAGCGCCGGATTCAGGGCGGCGACCCGCCCGAGCGCGGCGTCGAGCAACTCTTCGGCGCTCGTCTCGCCCTTGCGCACCAGCTCCGCCAGGCCCAGCGCGTCGTACGACTCGTATTCCTTCATGCCCGGAATCATACACGCGAGGAGGAACGCGAGGCCTTTGGTAGATTCCCCGGCACTCCGATCGAGAAGGGCACAGTGGAGCGCCAGAAGCCCGATACGACGACGAACG
>CAZMKX010000005.1:10574-28225 GCA_964566375.1 uncultured Myxococcales bacterium | reverse complement strand
GGCCCGTGGTAGCGCTCGAGCCGCGCGAGCGTGTCGCGCATCCCGAGCGTCATTACCTGGCCCTCGACGGTGCCCGCGGCGCGCGCGTCGCTCTGTACGACGGGCAGGCGCGTTGACGTCTCGTCGCTCGTCACTTTCCGGTCGCCGATCGCGGCCTCGGCGCGCTTGAGCGTGAGATCGACGGGCCGCTCGACGGGCCGCGAAAAGCGCTTGAGCAGCTCGATCTGGACGCCGTACGCCCAAGCGATCGCGAACTCCCAATACCAGCCCTGCACGTCGATCACGACGGGCTGCCCGTTCCATCGCACGAGGCGCACGACGCCATCGAGCCCGCGGTGTTCGTCCGGGCAACGACGCTGGTACGCCTGGGCCAGCTCGCGGAGCATCGTCGCGATCGCGGCCGCGGCGTCTTCCACCCTCTGCCGCTCGCCGACGAGCGCGATCGCGTCGAGCTCGCGCACGACGAGCACGCCAAAGAGGTTGGCGATCCCCTCGATCAGCAGCCCTTCCCATTCGAGCAGCGCGAGCCCGCCCGCGCCGACGATGCGAAGGATCGGCGGCGGCGGAAAGACGTTCGGGACGGGCGACGTCGGCACGATGCGCAGCGCGATCCCCGAGCTGCGTTCGAAGCGCTCCGCGATCGCGCGCGCGGCCGCGGCTTCCGGCCCATCACCGCGCGCGAGCGTCCAGAGCCGACGGAGCCGCTCGATCGCGCGTGCGGCTGTCTCCCTGGGATCGCTCGAGCGCGGCCGCGGCGGCGGCGGCGGCGGCGCCGACGTCGGCGGCTCGGATGGATCGCTCCCCACGCGCGCGATCGCGCCCGGCTTCGGAGCCGTGCCCTTCGCGGGAACATCGCGGCGCGGGAAGCGCACTGCTCTACTGCCCTTCCTTCCAGCTCGCTTCGGTGCGCTCGCGGATCGCGGCGCCCACCTCGCGCTGCACGTCGTCGGCCGCCACGGCCGCGTGCACGGCGTCCAGGCGGCCGTCCGCACGCTGGATCACCAGCGTGCACTGGTAGCCGACGAGCTTGTCACCCTCGGGCAGCGCTACGAGCAGCAGGCCCGCGTCCTTCACGTCCTTTTCCAGCTGATCCTGGATCGTCTTGTTCTCACTCATGGTTCCAGACCCTCCACAACCGGCGCGGCCGACGGAATGTCCGTCGAGCCGGCCAGAGATTCCGGCGAGAGCAGCGCGAGCTGCGCGGGGTCGCCGTGCCCTAGATCAGTCAGCCGCGCGCGGCACCATCGGCACCACGTCGCCACGTATCGCTTGAATCGTCGACCGTCGTCGAGCTCCCAGGCGTGCCCGCACTCGACGCACACGCCGCGCGTGCTCGCGTCCAGCTGCTCAACACTACGCGTCGCGTCTGCAGGCGTAGCGCAGGACCTCCGGACGTCTGACGTCGCGCGCGGCCGCGACACGCGTAGGGTTCGGCCGACGAACGCGGGCGCGGTCATACGGCATCCCTTCCGGGCGGCTCGCACAGCCCCCAGCGAAAACAGCCACCGCTCGGCGGCTCGGCGAGCAGCGGGAGCTGGCGGCCGCCCCTGCTCGTGCGCGACCATGCGACGACCTCATCGATCGAGACGAAGCCCGACCGACGTCCGGGCGTGGTCGTCTGGAAAAACGACGCCTCGGGATGCGCGTAGCGTCCCGGTTGCTCGACGTTCCGCGCCTCGCGCAGCTCGACGATCTCGCGCTCGAGCGCGCGGATCTCGTCGATGCGAGCGGGCGAGTGATCCGCGACTAGTCGCACCTCTTCCTTGCGCGCGAAGATGCACGGATAGCACCCGACTCGCTCGTGTCCGCGCTGGTACAACGGATTTACCGGCACGCCGTGCCGATGATGAATCGCGAGCACGTCGGCAATGCTCCACGTGAGCAGCGGGCGCCAGATCCAGCCGCCCCATTCGCTGTCATCCTCGACGACGATCATTCGCGCGCGGCTCTCGCTCTCGTCCGCGCGCACACCGATCACGCTCACGGTGTCATCCGCGGCCGCGTCGTGGAACGCGCGCAGCGGGTTGATTTTCAGCTCGCGCGTACACCATCGCTGCATGCGCGCCGGGAAGCCCGCGCGATGCCGGATCTTCTCGATCATGCCTCCATCGGCGCGCACAACGTCGATCGCTCCGATGCGCGCGCGCAGCTCGTCGAGGTAGGCGTACGTCTCGGGCGCCTCCCACCCCGTGTCCGCGAACACAGCTCGGAACGGGATCTCAGCCTCGCGAAGCGCGAGCATGAGCGCCGTTGAATCCTTGCCGCCGCTGACGCTCGCGATCACCGGCAGGCCGGCGAGGTGCTCCGGCAGCTCTAGACGCGCGCTCATGCTGCCCGCCGGAGAACCGCGGAGCCCTTGGGCTTCCGCCAGACGGGCGCCGTCGCATCGAGCACACGCACGCAGTGCGGCGCGATCGTCTTCCGGAACAGCGCGCGCCGCGGCCCGAAGTAGAGGACGCAGCTCGCGAACGGCGCGGGATGCGCTGCGCCGCGGAACGTGATCCGGCCCTTCCAGAGCCCGACGTCGGCGGACGCCTGGGCGAGATCGAACCACGCCGTATCACTGCGGACGGGCACGAGCCCGAGGATCTCCACGCCCTGCTGCGCCTGCTCGATCATCTTGCGGATCCAGATCGGGAGCGCATCGCCGTATGGCGGATTGACGTAGACGTACCCAGGCGCCGACACGCGCCACGAGCGCGGTAGTGAATCGTCTTCCTCCGTCCACTTGAAGCGCGAACGCACGATCGATCCCGCGTTGCTCGCCGGGTCGAGCGCGATCCGACCCATCGGACGGAGCACCCTGAGAAACTCGGCCGGCGTGTTGTGCGTCATCAGGTCGGAGCTCGTGAGAACTCGCGACTTCACGCGGCCGTTGCACACGTCGCGGATCCAATCCGAGACGCCTAGGTACCCCTCGCGCTGCGCGCAGAACTTCCAGCGATCGCGCTCGCCCGGCTCGACGCGCAGCTCGATCCGCACGCGCTCGGGCGCAAACTTCTTGGATCCGCACGAGCACACCTCGGGCGCGATCGCGCCGTGATCGTGCTCGCACTTCGCGCAGACCCAGCGGCGCCGTGCCGTGGACTTCCTCGTGCGCTTCGATCGACGACGAACGACCGGCCGGATTTCGCTCGCAGTTTGTCCGGACAAATCTTGGGCGAGAAGGAGGGTCATCGCGGGACCTCGAAGCGCTTGTGTCGACGTCGCACGAGCCCGCCCGGCTTGCGCTCGAGCAGCTCGACGACGACGACGGTCCCGCCGATCAGGTCCGAGACGGCCGCGAGCTTCTGCGCCTCTCGGATGATCGCATCGTCGTACGCGTCACTCCCGGCGTTCTCGCTCTCGCCCTCCCCTGCCACCGTGATCTGCTCGCCCTCGACGCCCGGCGACGTGACTCGTCGACGTACGACGTAGCGCGCCGTCGAGTGCGTCGCGGGATCGGTGCCGGGCCAGCGGCGCACCGCATCCTGCACACCCCCGAGCGCGCTCGCGATGTTCCCCGCCGAGCGAGTGCCCGCGTCGATCACCGCGTCGATCTTCTGTGAGCCCGGCGCAGTCTCCGCGGCGTGCTTCACGTCGAACTGCCCATCGAGCACCGCGCCCACGACGCCACGAGCGGCGCCGAAGATCCCGCGCAGCGCGTCGATCCGCACCTTGTCGCGCTCCATGAGCTGGACGCGCGGACCCCCGGGCCCCGTGCGCTTCGTCGGCTCGTCGTCGCGAGCTCGACCGCGATCGATCGTGCGATCGGGACAATCGTCCTGGTGCTTGATCACCCCGTCGCGCTCGGGCGCGCCGCAGTTGCCGCAGATCACGCTGGGCGCCTTCGGTGTAGACTTCGGATCGTCGCTCATGTGAACCCCTCCCATGGGTGACAGGACGCCGCGAGCTGAACCCTCGCGGCGTCTGCCTTTCTAGGCCTTCTTCTCGTCGCCCTTCGACTCGTCGGGCTTGCCGTCGGTCTGTGCCTTCGTGCCCGTCATCTTGTCGACCGTCGCGGCCGCGGCTTCCTTCTTGTCGGCCTTCTCCTTCTCGCGCTTCGTGCGCCGATCGTTCACCTTCATCCACATCTCAGCGAAGATCGCTTTCTGAGGCGGCGTCAGAATGTCTTTCAGCTGATCGATCTGCGGCGACGAGAACGTCTCGACGATGCGCTCGAGCATCGGATCCAGCTCCGAGTCGCCCGCCAGCCCGTACTTCCGCGCGACGCGATGGAGCCCCAGCGGGATCCACTCGGCGAGAACCTGGGCCGTCGCGCGGATCGCTTCCGTCTCCACTTCCTCGCGCCGCGCCTGCGCCTCGATCAGTCGGTTCTGCGAGTGCGCGCCGATCACGGCGTCGGCCTGCTTGATCGTCTTGTCGGTGAGCGCCTCGACACGATCCTGTAGCTTGTCGACGAGCTGGCGGTTTCCCTCGCCCGCCTTCTCGGCGAGCTTCACCACGAGGCCCGCCATCGCCTCCGTGTGCCGCATCTGCTGACGCGCGATCCCGAACATGCTCGCGCTCTCGCGCGGGTGGTACTGCCCGGGCCAGTTCTTGCCGTGCGCGTCGTCGGTGAGGCCCGCGGCGTCCGCGCCCTGCTGACTGAGCGCGTGCGTCGTCGGCTCGCGGTTGCCAGGGAAGCGGATGCGCTCGCGCGCGATCTCCGCCCCGTGCTCGTTGCTCACGTAGAAGAGAAACGGATGATTGATCCCCTTCTCTAGCGCCGCGGCTTCGTCCTGCGCGCAGATCACGCAGTTCTCGATCTGTACCCTGTCCTCCGTGATCGGCTGGACGAGCAGCGGCTCGACGCTGCGCCCGTCGACACGCGCGACCGTGATCGTCGCCGCCTTCATGGTGCGCGCGAGGTTCCACAGCGCTTCGACACGCGTGTGCGGGATCCGGGCGGACGCCTTGGCGGCATGGACTGCGAGAGTCAAAACGGCACCTCCTCTGCGGCGCGTTCACGTGCGGCCCGCCGCGCTGCTCGCTGTGCTTCGATCGGAGCCTCTTCCGCCTGGTACTCACGAAGCGCCGTCAGGAAACGCGCCTCGAGCGTCGAGCGCGCGGCGCCCGGCGGCATCCCGTCGGCGACCGCGAACACCAGCTCACGCGCCAGCCGCAACGTGCGCGAGCCGTGGCGCTGCTGATCCATCTCGGCTTCGGCCAGCTGTAGGATCTCGCTCGACGACGGCAGCCCGCCGAACGACGACGGCCGCGAGCGCTTCGGCATGTCGTCGTCGGGCTCGTCCTCGTCCGGGAAGATCCCGCGCAGAGTCTTGTCGTGCACGACCGGCGCGGGCGCGGGCTCGTCCGGGAAGATCCCGCGGGGGGGCTCGGCCGCGCTCGGGCGCGGCGCGCCCCCAGCCTTGTTTGCGTTGATCGCGTCGAGGTGGTGTTGCGCCGCTGCCTCGTTCGGAAAACGTAGAATCGTCCCGGTCTCGCTGCGCACCGGCTTTCTGCCGGCAAAGACTGTCCAGTCTCCCGTTTCGGATAGACGCGCCACCGTGTACTTGGAGCGCTTCGCGCGCTTCGTCGGCGCGCGGCCGTGGATCTCGATCGCGCGCGCGTTGTCGATGTCCGACGCGTACGCCTCGGCGCTTCCGCGATCCTCGAAGGTCACGGCGCGCCGCTGCGACTTGGTATAGCGCCCTTCCTTGCCGACGAAGCGCCGGCCGACCATCACGACCCAATCGCCCGGCTGCGGAGCGCTCGCCGCGGCCGACGTCGTGCCCGGTGCACGTGTCGCAAGCTCGTTGATCGCGTCGTCGTAGCCGCGCGCGTAGCTGGACGTCGCGGGGAGGATGTTCGCCATGTAGGCGCGCGCGCGCTCGACCGTCCACGCCTCGTCTGCCATGTCGCGGCGAGCACGCTCGGCGCCCTCGCGATACTCGTCTGCGTCGATGTCGAGATCGGCCGCGAGGTGCTCGGGCCCGCGCTTGTACCGGCTCGACTTCCGGATCTCGCGCGCGTGTTCCTTCTCTTCGCGCTCGAGCGCGGCGAGCTGCTCGGTCACGCTCTCGTCGATCAGCCGCTCGACCGTCGCGCTGTTGTCGTGGACCCAATGCAGGAACGCCTCCGTCCGCGACATGCGCGGCGTGGCCTGGATCGTCCGCTTCACCTTCTCCCACACGGGCGCGAGCTCCGGCGGGATGTCGTTCCGCACCTCGTCGTCGGACTCGGCCCGCGATTCGGCGCGCGCTCGAGCAGCCTCGCCGCGCGTCATCGTCGGCGGCTTGTGATAGCTGCTCTGGTGCTCTTCGCGGATGCGCGCGCGCTCGCCCTCGTACACCTCGCGCGCCTGGGCGACCTCGGCTTTCGCCGCGGCCGCGATCTCCGGCTTCGTCGAGCACACGTTCCGAGCGGCCTCGCGTTCCTCGCGCGTCTGCTCGCGGAGCTCCACACGCTCCGTCTTCTGTCGCTCGCGAAGCGCCGCGTAACGTTCCTTCGCGCGCTCGCGCGCCGCGACGAGCCCCGTCCGGCACAGCGTCCGGATCGTCTCGATCTTCTCTTTCTTCTCGACCCGCTTCGCCTTGATCGCCGCGCGCAGCTTCGCGAGGTGCTGGCGATCCTTCTTGCGGAGATCGCGCGCCATGCTCGCGATCAGCTTCTTGCGCTGACGCCTGCCCTCGGCCGCCGTGACCGGCCCACTGTGCGTCAGGAACCCCACCTAGTGTCCTCGAAGCGCCATCGCGGCGACGAACACGAGCAGCGCGATCCCCGCGCCGATGCCGATGCCCGTGCCGGCGTTCCGCGCCGCGTCGGCGACCGCTGCGCCGGCTTGCTCGAGCGCGGACGGCGGCGCCTCTTGGGGCGACGCGACCGGATCGACACCCGTCGCGGCCTGCACATCGTCGCGGTAGCGAGTCAGTTCGTCGCGCCATCGGTCGATCGTGTGCCCGTCCGAGATCCCCCACGTGAACCACCGTTGCCGGAAGTCATCGCGGAACGCGCGCCAGTCGCCCACCGACGTCTCGAAGGACTGGACCCAGCTCGCCCCGAGCTGCGTCGCGACCGGGCCCGTGCAGCCGACCGCGCGCGCCGAGCCGCACACCGCCGTCCGGAGCGCGTTCCAGTCGCGATCGAGCGAGTCGACGCGCGCCTGTAGGTCGTCCGTCGTCGCGACCACCTGGCCGACCGTCACCCCGCGCGAGCGGGCCCATGCGCTCGACGTCGAGCGCGGCGCGCCCGCGACGATGGCGCTCGACGTGCGCCGGCTGCTCGGCGCGCCCCGCGAGCGTGCCCAGGCGCTCGACGACGTGCTCGACGACGTGCTCGAGCGCGGCGCGATGCTCAGCGCGCCATGCGCGGCGGCCGGATCGCTGTCGCACGCGTCCGCATCGAGCACGCCGATCAACAGAGCCGGCGCATGCAGCGCGCGGAGCTCCGCGCGAGCGCTCCCGATCTCGTCCGCGCCCGGGTCCGTCTTGCGCCACGCGCACAGGTTCGCGCCCGCGTTCTTGAGATCGGGCAGCATCGCGTGCACGTGGCGCGCGATGCCCTCGCCCGAGAACCCCGCGAACCCCTGGCCCGTGCCCACGCTCGTCGAGCGTCGCGCGGGATGGTAGCGGCCGCCCTCGGACACGTGCCCGAGACGTCGACCTGGCGCGCCGTACGCGTCGCCGAAGTTGCCGCCGTGTGCCGGCGGCAGACGACGCGAGGCCCACGCAGAGAGAGCGTGTCCCGTGTCCATCGCGTCCAGCGTCCGCAGGCCTGCCGCCACGCGTGACGTCGCGAGCGCGGCCCCAGGCCCGCCCACAACCATCGATCGACACCCACAACCTTCCGTCATCGCGTTGCGTCTTTCACGCCAGATCGTGCCGGTTTGTCCGGACAAGTGCAACCATTCGCCCCGGCCGCCTCGTCGAGCTCGCGCGCGCACTGCTCACGCGCGGATGCCTTCGCTTCGCGCACCGCATCGGGCCACGGTTCGCCCGTCGCGCCCGCGCGAATCGCGCGCGCCTCGTCGCACCATTTCGTTACGAGGGTTCGCACGCGCTCGCTCATCGTCGCCGCGTGTCGTGCACGCCTCCGCATCGGAGACATTTCCACATGCCCCCGGGCGAGACCATGCCCGGCGCAGCGCCGCAGCTCGGGCATGCGAGCTGCGGCAGACGGAGACGATTCAGCGGCGCGAGCTCCGAGAGGATCAAGCGCGCGAAGCGCTCGTCACTCTCGCGGATCCGACGCATGCGGCGCGCGACGTCCCACGAGATCAGCCGCTCGATCCCGAACGTGAACGCGGCCGCGCCGAGCATGCACACCAGCAACAGGATCCAGTCTGTGTCCGTCATGCGACCGCCCTCGGAAACTCGTCCCACGTGCGGCCGTCGAGAACGCGCCCCGTGCGCTTCTTGAGCAGCCCGCCCCATTGCTTGAAGAAGAACGGCACGCGCTCGGCGACGCACTGGTCACGGATCGCGCGCACCCATTCCGGATCCATCGGGCGCGCGCCCGGGCCGCTCTCACCGCCGACGATCACCCAGCCGATCCCGGAGAGATCGAGCGGCCCCAGCTCCTCGAGCAGCGGCTCGATCGACAGGAACCGAACGGCCGCCGGGATGTCGCGCAGCAAGCGCACGCGCGGCAGACCGTGGCGACGATCCTCGACGCTCACACCGATCTGCACGTTGGGGAAGGGCAGGCCCGGCCAGAACCGATCGACCGTGCGGAGCGCCCACACGTCGCGCACGCGCCCGGGCGCGCGCTCGGCCCATCGCAGCGCGCGCGCGGGACGCTTCGTGAGCACCTGGAACGTGTGCCAGCTCGCGATCCCCATCGTCGCGAACACCTGATCGATGTAGTCGTGCGGCACGCCCTTCTGAAAGAGATCGGACATGGAATCGACGAACACGCGCCGCGGCCGCGTCCAGCGGATCGGCTCGGCGAGCTTCTCGGGCACCAGGCGCAGATCGAAACCCTGCTCGTACGCATGCCCGGGCACACCGCGCCAGCGTTCCGCGAACGTGCGCGCGTAGCAGTGATCGCACCCCGGGCTGATCTCGACGCAGCCGCGCGTGGGGTTCCACGTCGCGTCCGTCCACTCGATCGCGCTCTTGTCGCTCATCCGAGCCCCAGCGCTGCGTCGACCGCATCGGCGATCGCGTCGACCTCGGGCACTTTCTTTTCCATGAGCGAGCGAGCGCGCTTGAACAGCGCGACGCGTGCCGGTCCGCCGTTCTCTCGGATGTCGCGCTCGATCTGCGCGAGCAGCCCGCGTGCGTCGGCCGGATCGTTGAGCGCATAGACGACGATCAGATAGTCGCGGAGGTTGCAGAGATCCGTGCGGTCAGCGAGCAGCGCGCCGAACGCATCGAGCAGCTTCGGCGAGAGCGGCAGACTCGGGGCCTTGGGCTTGGACTTCCTCACGGCGTCGATTCCTTTCCCGCGTACTCTCGATCGAGCTGCTGCATGTAGAGGCGCCCTCGGCGCAGCGCATCGCCGAACGCGAGCCCCCCGCGCATCCCGACCGCCGTCTGACGCACGAGTGCCTCTAGACGCCACTCGACATCCTTCCGTGCGACCTGCTCGACCTCCTTGCGGTACGCCTCGGTCATCGTCGCACCCAGCGCTGCGCGTCAGCGTCCCATCGGCAGTCACGCCGGAGCCGCGATAGATCCTCGACGGCGCCCGGTGTGCCCGTCGGAACTTCCTTCCACCAAGGATCTTGGTTCGGCTGCTCGAGCACCCAGAAGCCGAACTCGCGGCATTCGCGATCGCCGGGCCAGTCACCGGACCACGCGATGCGGCGCGCGCGCTTACGCGAATGGCATCCGCACCCGATGCGCTGACCGCCGCACGCGCCGCACGGCTCGACGTCGCATCCTTCAGTGTGAAGCGCGCCGACGTCGGCGCCGCAGTCGGGACACGCGAGGCTGTCCGCGCGCCCGTTCATCGTTCCCCCGAACACACGACGCCGCCGGAGAGCGAATGCCATCGGCACATCCGCCGATCGTCGGTCACGCAGTCGCAGACATAGCCCGACTCCCAGGCGTGCCCCGTGACATACCGCGCGCCGATCGCGTCGCAGATCGGCGGACACGCCTCGCTCGTGTCCGTGCACGCGAGCCACGCGAACAGCAACGGCGAGAAGCACGCGAGCGCGAAGAGCGCGATCCCGAGACGCGCCATCATTGCGTCCCCGAGCGCGCGAGAGACGCATCGCGTGTTTCACGTAGAACCAGATTTTTTGACAGGATCGCGAGCACGTCTCTCGCGCGCACGATGCGATCCGCGGCCCGATGGAGGTGCCTCAACGCGCGATCGAGACGACGACGCGCCGCGCGCGAACGATGGCTCATGACGTACTGCGCATCGCAGCGAGCGCCCCAGCGGTTCACCCAATACACCGCGCGTGTCTCCTCTTCTTGCGGCGTCACGCGAGCGCCCTCGGCGCCTCGACGCGCTCGATCAGGCCCCAGCCCATCCGCTCCCAATAGTGCGCGCGCAGCCCGAGGATCCTGCTCGCCTGCTCGCGCTGCTCGCGCTCGCGCGCGGTCGCGACCTCGCGCGCCTGTTCGCGCGCTTGCTTGCGTCGGAACGCCTGCGCGCGTCGGAACGCATCGGCCGCCATCGAGCAGCGCCACGTGCACCGCATGCAGAGCAGCCGCGAACGATCCGGGAACCCCATCACCGTCGGACCCATGCCGGAAGGGTGCCCCCGTTGCGCAAGAGACGCAACACGGGCAGACTCTATCCATGGACGAAGCGGAAGCGCTCGCGGCAGCTCGGGAGCTCCTGGACGGGGGCGAGCCGCTCGCGCCCGACGAGATCGCGGTGCGCCACGGCGACGGACACAGCGGCGTCGGCTGGTATGCGTGGTTCGCCGAGTATCCGGAAGAGGGCTCGGTGCGTGTCGACTGAGAGCGCGCTCTCGTTCTCCTCGCCCGCGACACTCGACGTCGAGCGAGCTTGCGCCGATTGGTGGGTGCGTGCCTGGGAGCTGAGAGCGGCGCTCGCGTACGCGCCGGACGCGATCACAGTCGACGCGGCCGACGCGCGCGCATGGTTCCGAGCCGGCGGTCACTGCTGGCTCGCATGGCAACGTCGGCGGCGCGCGATCGCGGAACAAGATCGGCGCGCGCACGCCGCGTTCGGTTACCTATGATCGTGTTCGTTCCTCTACCGGCGTCGTCCGACGGCGGACATGAGCACGTGTCGACGTTCGTGCTCGCTCTCGGAGAGACTGCCGCGCGCAACGGACATGGCAGGGGGTTCGTGCGTGGCGTTCGTCTCACGCATCCGACGCGCCCATCACCACACTACGGCGCGCGCGCCGTGATCCGGATCGAGGTAGACGGCGATCAGCTCGCGACCGTGCTCGGCGATCACGCGGTCGCGCGCATGCCCATGTTCGGCGTCGGAGCTCGCGCGGTGTTCACGGTCGAAGCGCCGGGGATCTCGCGCGCGACGCTGATCGTCGAGATCGAACGCGCGGACCCTTAGCGCCGCGCTCGGAGGACCATGAAAGAAACGCAGGGGCTCGGAGAGAACAAGCTCGATATCAAGATCGGCGACGTCGTGATGACGTGCGAGCACGTCGGCGCGCTTCGCGAGGGATCGGTGTGGTTCAAGATCCCCGCAAACAACGTCACGGCCGTCCGCGATGACGGGAGCTCGTTCCGCCCGAGCTGGGCGCGCGCGTGCGCGGTGTGCGCGGCGAAGGCCGGCGGCGACCCGAACAAGATCGCTTTCGGCAAAGACTACACGCACGACGGCAGCGAGCTAACGCTGTTGCACCCGAAGAGCTAGCGAGGATCGCCAGACGATCCACGTGGATCGCCAGACGATCCACATGGGCGACGTCCTGCCGGCGAGCGCGACGGCTAGCGCCGTTTGTCCGGACGTTCTGAGCGCTCGACGAGCTGGGCCCACGCGTCGTCCGCGCGCTCCTGGTCGGCGTCGCCCGCGTCGCGCATGCGCTCGATGCGCTCGCGCTCGACGTCCTCGGGCTCGTCGAGGCGCGTCGAGAGCGAGCCGTCGGGGTTCACGCGCTCGAGCACGAGCGGCGCGAACGAGTAGCGGGGTGATTTCTTCGGGACGGGCGGGGTGGGCATGCCTGAGAGACGCGCGACCCTGCGCCGGCTGACAGTTATCGACGCTTCGGGAACGCGGCCGGGTCGATCGACGTCTCGGCCGCGATCGCGTCGCGGCCCTTGTCCGTGAGCCGGAGCGTTTTCTTGTCGGCGCTCACCTCGACGAGCCCGGCCTTGAAGCATCGGCGCACGCCTGCGATCGCGGTCGGCTCCATCCGGTTCGGCGCTTCGTCCTGTCCGTTGAACAGCTGCGCCAGCGTCCAGACGTTGAGAGCGGTAGGGGTGCCCTTCGGTGCGCCTGGACGTCGTGCCATGCGCGCGAGCGTACACGTGTTGCCGGCGCGGCGCGACGCGTGACGGGGACCTCCGCGACGGCTGACAGGCGAACGCCCGGCACGCGCGCGACGCGCGTCCGGACGTTCTCGGGGCGAGCGTTCGCCGAGCAGACGACGGCCGCCGCGGCGTCGTCCGTCGACGAGTCGACGCGTCAGAGCATGAAGATCGAGCCGTTGACGAATCCGGCACCGATCGCGACGTGCACATCGCACTGCGTCGCGGTGTAGCCGTTGACCGCGGTAGGCCAGCACGTCGGATCATCCGCGACCGGGATCACGTGGTACGCGCCGCTGATCCGGAACGGCAGGGCGATCGTCGTGATCGGTGCGACGGCCGCGGTCGCGCCGATCGGTGCGCCGTCGGGCGGCTGGCAGGCACCCGTGCCCACGGTCGAGATCCCGCCGTTGCTCGGGCCCGAGTCGAACGCGGCGCCGCGGAAGGTCGCGAGCACACCATCTCCGGCCTGGACGTCGGTCCGCACGATCGCGCCGTTGCAGTTGACCGTGATCTGATTCGCGGCCGGCGCGGCGACCTTGAAGCCCGCGTGCGCGGCGAGCTCGCCCGCGATGGAGATCACGGGGGGCGCGCCGGAAGCGCTGTCGGGGAACTCGCGGCCCGCGCTCTCGAAGTCGAGGCCCCCGAGGAGCTGCACGCCTTGGGGGATCTGGATCGACGTCTTCGCGAAGCCCGGGCCCGGGCCGACCGTGAGCGCCGAGCCCTGGATCAGCGGAAGCACGTTGCCAGCTTGCGCGCGCATGCCCGCTTGCGCGGCGAGCGTGATCGAGCCGCTCGGCCAGAGCATGCTTCCGAGGAAGAGGAGCTGACCGGATCCGCCGGTCGGCTGCAACGGGTCGTTGTAGTCGACCGTCATCGTGCACGGCGCGCCACCGATGAAGAGGCACGTTCCCAGGAAGAACACCTGACCGCATCGATCGAAGATGATCGGGTCAGCGTTGAAATCCTCGAGGTTCGACAGGATCGCGGCGCCGACGCATCGGAGCTCGATCCCGCCGCTGCTCTCGATCACGGCCGACAGCGCGAACGCGCCATCGAAAAACGTTCCGGCCGGCGCGGCCGTGCCGTCTGCCTTGATCGCCGGCACACCGGGATCGGCGCGGCAACGAAACGCGGGCGTGGTGCCCGCCCCCAGCGTCCACACGCCGCGGTGCGCGGGGCTCGAAAGATCGAAGCACGGGAGGCCGGTGCCGAGCGCATCGATCACGACGTCGGCGGGGTTGCCGCTCGACTGGATCACACCATCCTCGAGCAGCGGCGAGACGGGCGCACTCGGGGGCGCGTACGTGCCCGCGGCGAGCTCGATCGCCGAGAACGCGGGGAGCGCCGCGACCGCGAGCGCAAGCGCCTTGTCGAGCGTCGCGCACGGCAGCGCGGCGTTACCACGCTGAGCCGTCGCGTCGTCGCCGCGGCCGACTGGCGCGGGCGGCTCGACGTAGATCGTCGAGAGCGGTCCGACGACGAGCCCCGGGATCGCGCCCGCGGGTAGCAGCGTCGCCTTCGTCGGCGAGCCCGTGGGCACGACCGAGAAGAGGGTAGGGCCCGGATTGTTGATCATCGTCTGCTCTCTCTCGCGCCGTGGGATGCAGCTCGGCGGGCGCGCGGCCCCGTGCTCGAGCGCGAGAGAGCACCGATCAAGTGTCGAACGAGAGGACGAATCGGACGTTGCCGACCGCGGCCGTCACCACCACGTCGAACGACGTCGCGGTGAGATTGTTGACGGCGAGCGGGATCGTCGCGGGGTTGTCCGCGACGACGGCCGCCGTGAATCCGCCGCCTCCTCCGAGGGTCCACGGAAGCGCGATCGTCGTCGTGAGCCCCGTGACCGGCTTCGCACCGATCGCGACACCATCGGGCGGGATCAGCGTTCCCGTTCCGGACGTGGCGAGACCGTTCGCCGGACCACCACCGAGACAGGCTGCGCCGCGCGCGCTGCCGTCGACGCCCTTACCGAGCGTGACGACCTTGTGGATCACCGCTCCGCCGAGCTCGACACCGACGCGGTTCGCGGCCGCGCCCGCCACTGCGAACTCGGACGCGCCGACGATCTCGACGCCCGCCAGCGAGAACTGCGGAACGCCGTCCGGACTGTCGACGATGTTGAACGCGGCGCCCGCGCCGAAAGATCCGATCTGCGCCCGCGCGTTGATCGTGATCGACGTGCGCTGAAACGCGGGCCCGGGCCCGACGTCGGGAACGACGCTGATCACGTCCGGGAGCACGACGCCCGTTCCCACGAACAGCGACGCCTGCCGAACGAGCTTCAGCGTTCCAGCGAACCACGAGATCGAACCGAAGAACGCGATCGCTCCGCCGAGCGGTCCACTCGCGGGAGGGGTCAGCGGATCGGCCGCGTCGTAGGTGTAATCGAGCGCCGCGGGGCCGCCGATCCACAGGGACGCGCCGTCGCCCACGCAGATCACCTGGCCGCAGTTGAACAGGACCCACGCATCCGGCGAGATCACCGGCTGCGGCGCCAGGATCACGGTCTGCGCGTACTTCACTTCGATCGCGCCTCCGAGCACACCGCCGATCGACAGCGCGTCCGAGAAGTACGCGCCGACCGCAGCGAGCGAGCCGTCCGCCTTGATCGCGGGAGCGCCGACGTCGGCCACCCATGAGAGCGTCGGGCCGCCGACAGCGACGAGCCACGTCGTGCGCTTGAACCCTGCCGCAGTGAGCGAGAGATCGAAGCACGGGAGCCCGGTGCCCGTCGCATCGATCCGCACCGTGCGCGCGTCGCCCATGCTGACGAGCGAGCCGGACTCGATCGTGTTGGGCACGGGCGCGGACGGCGGCGCGAACGTCCCCGAGATCAGAGCGATGGTGTCGCCGCTCTGCATGACGGCCAGCGCTGCGTCGAGCGTCGAGAACGGCAGCGCCTCGTTTCCGCGGACGCCCGTCGCGTTGTTCCCGCGCCCGTTGGGCGCCGGTTGATCGACGTAGATCGTCGAGACGTTGCCGACCGCGAGGCCCGGGATCGCCGAGCCGGGGAGAAGCGTCGCCTTCGTCGGCGAGCCCGTGGGCACGACGGAGAACAGGGTAGGGCCAGGGTTGTTGATCATCGTGCGTTCCTCTCGTGCGGACCGTCAGAGTAGATAGGCGAACTGGAACGACCAGAAGACGTTTCCCGCGGGCGGGAACGTCGTCGAGACCGTGGTGAACACGAGCGCGTTGCCGCCGCTCTGCTGAACGATGCCCTGCCCGACCGGATCCATGTCGGGGTCGTAGCCCTGGGAGCTGATGTCACCGCCGTAGACGGCCGATCCGCTCATGAGCGAGCCGAACGGGAGCCCGGGCGGGAGCGTGCACGTGATCGTGAGCGGGCCAGGGTCGAGGCCCGAGAGCCCCGCGACGACGCCCGACACGATCACGCGGTCGAGCAGCCGTTGAAACGTGAACGGCTCGAGCATCGCGAGGCCCTTGCCCTGACTGTCGGTGATCGTCGGAGCGTAGGAGCCCGAGTCGACGGGGCTCGTCTTCCATGCCGGAACCAGATCGGTGGAGTCGACGATCGCTAGAAACTTCGCCATGGGGTGCCCCCTTCATGCGTAGAGGCTCGAGCCCCTACGGCTGCGATCATTCGCTGACGAGCTTCTCGACCTTGATCGTCACCGTGCGCACCAGCGGCACGCCGAAATCGATGTTGAAGCCCTGCGTCAGCGGCGTGATCGTCTGGCCCGTCGATACCTCGTGCACGCACGGCGTGATGTGCAGCAGCTCCGCCTGGGCGGCCGTGAGCCCGCCCGCGAACTGCTCGGAAAGGATCACGTTGAACGCCTGGCCGGGGATCGTGGCGATGACGGTGCCACCCCACGATCCGGACGCGAGCGCGCCGGGCGTCGCGGGGTTGAATGCGAAGAACGCGACGAGGAGAGGATTGACGGGCGTGCGCATGGTGGTGTCTCGCTTTCGATTTGTCCGGACAAACGGTGATCAGGTTCGGGCGATGTAGCGACGCGCGAGGCCGACGCCCGCGCCGATCGCGAGAGCGGGAACGAGCAGGCCACCAGCGGCGCGCGTCGTGTCCCGATCGTGTCGTTGCGAGGGTCCGGGCCCGAGCTGCGCCGCGGGATCCTCGGTCGGATGCTCGCAGCTCGTCGCTTGAACCAGGCGGCCGTCGCCGTCGTACGTGACGCCTCGATCGAGCAGCCAGCGCTGGGGTTGGTAGCGCGGAGCGTCGTAGCGCTGCGGGTAGCCGTGCGGGCTCGCCTCGAAGTGGAGGTGCGGCCCGCTGCGCCCGCGGAGCGTCGCGAGAAACGGCGGCGTGCGGCCGCTCGAGCACGAGCCCTCCGCGAACGTCGTACCGGGCGCGCGCGGATGACCGTTCGTGTTCCCGACGGCGCCGATCACCTGGCCGTACGTGACGCGCTCGCCCGGACCGACGTCCATCCGCGAGAGGTGCGCGTAGAACGTGCGATCCTCTCCCCACTGCGGATGATGGATCACGATGACGTGGCCGTAGCAGCCGAAGCCCGCGGCGCCGTTCGGGGTCGCGTGCTCGACGACGCCATCGGCGGCCGCGTAGACGGGCGCGCCGATCGCGCCCGCGATGTCGAGGCCCTGGTGATGGCGAGCGGTGCCCGGCTCCTGGATCGACGTACGCGTGCCGAAGCCCGACACGATGCGGCCCTCTGCGGGTGCGTGCGTGCACTCGCGGAAGGTCGACGGATCCAGCTCGTCGCCGTGCAGCGTCACGTGCCCGCCGTCTCCTTCTCGCTCGCGGCTTCCTTGTCGCTCGCCGCGACGAACTCGCGCGCGATCGAGAACGCGCTCTCGACCGAACGCCCCGCGAGCACCAGCTCACGCGCGAGACTCACCACCTCGTAACGGCGCCGCATGCGCTCCATGCGCGCGAGCTCCTCGGGCTCGGGCGGCCGCGCCGTGTAGATGTCGCCGACGAACGGCCCCACCGAGGGCCCCGGGGGATGCCCAGGCGGACCGGGCCGGAACGAAGGGTGGAGCGGCTCGGGCGCGCGCGCGGCGACACGCGGGGTTCCGCGCAGCGGCCGCACGTTGCCGAACACGCTCGAGCGCTGCGCCTCGCGTACCGCGCTGCACTGCGCGCACGTCACCTCGGGCTCGTGCGTGCTGGCCGCGCCCAGGTCGCCGAGATCGAACAGTCCACGCGGGCCCATGCGCGCGTGCTCGCACATGAGCCCGCACGACGTCGTGACGCGTCCTCCGTCGCCGTTCATCGCGGCGCCGGAGACGCTGTGCACGGTCGGCATGTGCTGGCCCTCGATCACGCGACGGCGCTCTGGTGCTCGTGCTCGTTCCACG
>CAZMKX010000005.1:0-10474 GCA_964566375.1 uncultured Myxococcales bacterium | reverse complement strand
CGGGCGAGCGCCAGCGATCGAGCGACCATTCCGCGATCGCGTCCTCGCGCTGCCCTTGGAGCTGCGCCACGAAGCGCCCGACCTCGGTCCCGCTGCGCGTCGAGACGTCGAGCCAGCGGCCCGCGAGCCGCTGCGCGTTCGCCATGCCGCTCGAGCCCGAGTGAACAGCGGACGCCACGAGGCGCGCGGCCTGATCCGGAGTCGCGCTCTCGATCGCGATGCCTCCATCACTGCGGCCGCGCGAGCTCGGACGCGCGCTCGACGTCGGCGCAGAGCCACGAGCGCGCGCCCATGCTGACGATGGTGCGGTCGACGTCGGCGCCGTCGCGCTGCTCGTCGACGTGCGGGGCGGCGCCCCGTCGCGCGTGGTCGACGTGTCGCGCGGCGTGCCGCTCGGGGGCGGCGCGACCGCGGGATCTCCACCCGTCGCGGGCGTGCGGGATGCGCTCGAGCGCGAGCCGCTCGCGGCGGCCGCGGCCGCGGCGAGGAAGGCGAGGAGTAGGATCGTGCCCATGGCGGAACCTCAGATCGAGAGAGTAAAGATCGCAGTGAACTGCGCTGGATCGATGGGGTTCCCGTCCAGCTGCATGTACGCGGTGCCGTGCGGGATCAACATCTGCGTCGGCCGCTGAATGGGAGCCACGGCCGAGAGATTCGTCGACCCGAGCAGATTGCCCGCGTAGTCCAGAAAGCTCACGTCGAGCGAGTTGATCGGCTTCGGGTTGCGGAAGCTGATCTGGACGACGGACGAGAAGGCCGGCGGCACGATCGTTGTGGGCGTCACGCCCGTGATCGTGCGCGTGGCGTGCGCCGTGGTTCGCCCCGCGAACGCAGTAGCGACCGCAAGCTGGTACCTCGGATCGACCTCATCCGCGTCCAGAGTGCCGTCGGGGCTGGCGTTGACGATCGACACGTCGAGCACGTCGAAGGGCAGCGTCAGCGCGACACCGCCCGCCGGCAGATCGACCTCGGCCGTGTGCTTCGCCATGCCGATCGCCCACGAGATACGAGCGAAGATCCACGGCCGTACGTTCGCGATCTTGGCCGGCGCGGCCGTGGGCGTCTCGATCTCGTACGGCGTGCTGATCGCGACGGTCCACGTCTGCCCTTGGAGCGGAAGCCCGTTGATCTGACCGATGGCGACGCCTGACACGCCCGACTTGCGACGGACGAGGATCGGCGGACCACCCGTGGTGAACGGGGACGCGCTGGCGAGCGGCGCGCGGAGGTACTGTGCGAACCTCCGCGCGAGCAGCTCGGCCAGCTCTTGCAGACCGGGGATCACCCGATCACTCGCCGATCAGCTTCTCGACCTTGATCGTCGCGCCGACCGTCAGCGCCGCGCCGAACACGATCCGGAAACCGCCCGCGATCGGCGTGAGCGCGACCGACACGGCCGCGCCTTCCTTCGTGCTCGCCGTGACGTGCAGGTCGTTCGGGACGTCGCCGATCGCGACGACGCCGCCGAACTCCGGCGAGAGCACGACGTCGAACGACGTCGCGGCGACGACGGGCGTAACCGTCGCGCCCCACGAGCCGCGCTTGAGCGTGCCCGCAACGGGGTTGAGGGAGAGGAACGCGACGAGGTACGGGTTGATCGCCTGGTGCTGGGACATGAGGATCCTTCTTTCGGTTTCGGGTTGTCGTGATCGATGGGTGCTCTTGGGGTGGGCTCAGCGGCCCGTCTCGATGCGACGGTCGTCGTCGCGCGCGATCCGCACGTAGGCGAACCACGCTCGACGCGCCGCGGGGTCGCCGCTGGCCGCGGCTTCCTTGAGCCGGACCGCGCGATCCTTCGCCGTCGCATCGCCTCGCCGCACGGCGCGCGAGAGCACTTGCGCGGCGCGGATCGCGTCGTCCGTCGCGCTCGACGCGGGCGCCCCGTAGAACTCGGGCGCCGCTTGGCGAAGAAGATTCATGCGCGCCTGGTGCAGCTGATCGATCTGCTCGCCATAGGGCACGATCCCCTTGACCCGATCCCACACGTTCGTGGAAACCCACTGATCCGCCTGCGCGACGCCGTGCCCGATGTCGGACCACACGTCGCCCACGAGGATCGCGCCCGCGTCACGCGCCGCGCAGCTGGCGCAGCACGCGAGCTGCGCGACCGTCGCACGCTTCGGGCACATGCGCGCCCCGAGGAGCTGGCCGCGGCCGTCGTGCTGACGCTGCCAGTAGTAGCCGGGAGGAATCTTGCCGATCTTGCGATCGAAGTCGGTCGGGTTCAGCCACGGGCCGCACACGACGCCGTGATCATCGCCCGCGCTTCCGCTGCCGCTCTTGCTCGAGCTGCTCGCCTGCCCGACGCGCGTCGTCGCGCTCGCGAGGCACATCCACTGCCGATCGTCGGAGAACATCCAGCGCATGCCGCGGGGCGGCGAGGTGCTGGGGTCCACACGACGCCACGGGCCGCAGCCCGCGATCTGCGGCGGACCCATCGGCGGAGCGATGGAGCTCCACACGGGGGGCCCGACCGGGAACCCAGACCCGCCCGAACCGGGCGCCATTTGTCCGGACAAACGCGGGTAGCCTCCGCGGTCGTAGCCGTACGGCGCCCACTGGTCGGGGCCCGCGCTTTCGAGCGACGCGAGCGACGGCGGGATCTCGATCCATCCGAGGTCCATCATGGCCGAGAGGATCTCGGGGTTCGCCAGGAACCACGACCACCGAGACGCGTCGTCGAGCGTCGCGAGCTCCGCGAACAGCTGTTCGAGCTGCGCCACGAAGATCACGACGTCGATCAGCTGTTGATCCTGCTGCGCCGTCGTGAGCGTCTGCGCCGGGTAGCACCATCGGCGTTGCTGCTGCGTGATCACGCGGATCGCGCCCGAGGGCGTGATCGTCGCGGTGCGCTGTTGCAGCACGAGATCGCGCCGGCCTTGGAGGTACTGCGGCGGCGCGGCCGCGATCTGCCACGGCGTGCACGCGTAGCCGGGCGGCACGACCGGCGCGGGATGCGGCATGGGCATCGGACGCGCGATCGGCTTCGCGGGCGCGCCCGGGCGCGTCGCTCCACTCGGCCGCGTGTTCGGCGTCCACGTCTTGCCCGTCGGCCGCGTCGGCGCGACGACGATCACGCGCGACGGCTTCGGCTGCGCGGCCGCGGCCGCCTCGGCTGCTGCGCGCGCGCGCGCGGCGTCGCGCTGCGCCTCGCGCTCGAGCCGACGACGCTCGCCCGGGTGCGTGATGTCGTCCCACATGTTGCCGAGCGCGCGGCCGAACTCCGCCACCGAGTCGCCGGCACCGATGATCGTCGGGGTGCCGTCGCCGATGATCATCGGAGTGCCACCGACGATCGCCTCTCGACGCCTCCAAAACTCTTCCATGGACGAGTGCCGATCGCTCGACAGACACGACGCGCCGATCGTCGCGTACGCGCCCACGATCGCGTCCTGATAGAGCACGTGCTCGGGCGCCGTCATCAGCGACGACGGGATCCGCACGCGCGGATCCTGGTAGAGAGGATCGGCGAGCGCGTCGGTCGAATCCTTCACGCGCGCCGACGTCGGCGGGTAACCGCCCGAGCCGTACGCGCCATCGAGATACGGTCCGCCCGACGCGGCCGGCATGCTCGCAGGCTTCTGTGCGGTCGCGGCGCCGCACGTGCTCGAGCCCGTCGCAGCTCCGCCGCACACGTTCGAGCCGATGCTCGAACCTCCGCCGACGCTCGCACCTCCGCCCGGTGCGTCGTCGTCAGCGTGCGGCCCGTAGCCGACGCTCGAGCACGTCGTGGCGCCGCAGTGCGCATCCCCGATGCTCGAACCTCCGCCGATGCTCGCGCCCGAGCTGGCGCCCGCGATCCGCACGGGCACGATCCCGCGCGCGAGCGCGCGAGGCTTCGCAGCGACGCGCGCATGCGTCCGCGCGAGCAGAGGAATGAAGCGCCACACGACACCGCGCGTCGTCGAGCGCTGCACGTAGCGGTAGCGACGGTCCGCGGGGCTCGGCGGCGTCCACTCGTTGAGCTTGCGCCACTGCCGATCGTACGGGTTCGCCGGCACGTGCCCGGGCGTGATCTTGCCCGGGATGATCTTCGCGACGAGCGGGCCGCCCGGCTTGAGCGGCGCGAGCTTCATCGGGATCGGGCGCAGCTGCACGTGCGCGGCCGTGCGACCGTCGGGCAGACGCACGTGCGCGATCGTCTGCCCAGGCTGCCGCGTGATCTTCACGACGGGCGCGAGCACCGCGCGACGCGGAAGCGTGCTCAGCGCGCGCGACGGGACCGGCGCTGCGTTGACGCGGCGCTTCGTGACGAGCGTCACCGCGGGAGCTCCGACCGGACGCGCCACGAACGGACGCGGCCGCGCTGCGGCGCCGATCGAGGTGCCCGCCATCGAGAGATCGCCCGTGCTCGCGATCTCCGCGGTGTCCGCATCGGCCTGCGCCTCGGTCACGAGGCGCCACATCGGGAACTGGAACGGCTGCCCGTCGGCGGAGTAGCTCGTCTCCATCACGTAGCCGTTGGCCGTGTACTCAGCCGGATCCGGCGACATGAACAGGATCGCCATGCGCCACTGCCCGTCGTAGCTCTCGGGCCCCGGCGGGATCTTGACGCGCAGATCCTTCATGCGGCCCGCGAGATCGGAGAACTTGAACGGACGCTCGCCCGTCGGCTGCGGAGGCGCGACGTAGGGCGCGGGCGGCGGCGGCGGGACCGGCTCGTACGCGGCCGCGTACGGATCGGTCGTCGGATCCGGGTACGGGTACGGGTACGGGTACGGCGGCACCTCGGGCGGCGGCGCGTACGGATCCGCGGGATACGGCGCGCTCGGCGCGGTCGGCGCCGGCTGCTGCGCGTACGGGTCACTCGACGGCGGCGGACCCATCGACACGTCGGGCTTGCTCGGCTGGAACGGATCCGCGGTCGCGGCTCCGCCGTCCGCCGGCATGTCGAACACGCTCGGGCCCGGCTGCATGGGCTGCTGCTGCGCCCAATCCGACGGCGCCGACGCACGCCACACGGGCTCGCCGAGCTCGTCCGTCTTCGTCTCAGCGTCGAGCGCGTCCGGCTTCGGTCCACGACGCCAGCCGTCCGACGTGAACGGCGCGGGCGGCAGTCCGCGCTGCGCGCGCTGTTGAGCCAGCAGATCGTCGCTCGAGGCTTCCATCTCGGCCAGCTCGTCGTCGCTCGGCTGCTGATCGAGGTGCTCGCCTTCGTCCTCCGCCGGCTCGAGCGACTCGTCGATCGCGTCGAGCACGTCCCACTCGCCAGCCGGATCGATCTGCGACGGATCGAAACCGGGATCGCTGCTCGTGACGTCGGCGCCGATGCTCGTCGCGCCGATGTTCGATCCGCCCCCGATGCTCGTCGCGCCGATGTTCGATCCGCCCCCGATGCTCGTCGCGCCCACGCTCGCGCCGTCGCCGACGACGGGCGAGGGCTCGAACTGCCCGACGATCACGGGCATCTGCCCGACGCTCGCGCCGTCGCCCACGATCACCGGAACCTGCCCGATGATCGATGGCGTGCCGATCGGCGCGTGAAGCACGTCCGTCAGCTCCGGGTGTCGGAGGATCCCGAGCTCCATCGCGACGGCCGACGTTTCCGCGGCGAGACGCTGACGCGCGCCCATCCACGCGCGCAAGAGATCGCGCGCCGCATGCTCGTCCGGAAGGAGCGCGACCGCTTGAAGCGCGACGCTCTCGGGCGCGACGTGGGAGAGATCATGCTCGCTCATGCTGCGTTCCTCGGCGGCGGGTAGGCGGAAGCCATCGATCGATGATCGGGATCGACCAGCTCGGTGGGCGGTCGACGGATGCCGTAGTGCACGAGTGCGTTGTAGGTCGTGCCGTCGTACTCACCGGGCGGAAGCCCGGCCGCGATCTGGAACTGGTGCAGCCGGCGCTGCCATCCCTGATCGGCGCGCGCGATCGCCTTGCTCACGCCGTGCGCGAGCTGGCGCGCGAGCCGCTTGTCCGCGCGAGGCGGCGCCGCGGCGCCGACCGTCGCCGACGCGATCGGCGGGAGCGTCGTCCCGTCCGCATGTCGCGGCGCCGAGTAGGTGCCCGTCGGGTTCTGCTGGGCACGCGGCGGGTTCGCGACGCCCCAGAAGATCAGCGCGGCGCGCGTGGTCCCGCCGTACTGCCCATCGGGCGCGATGCCCGCGGCGCGCTGGAACACGCGCACGCGATCGTGATCGTAGCGCGAGCCCGCGGCCGCGATCGCCTGGGAGAGCTCCGGCGCGAGGTGCTGCGCGTCCTCGGGGTGCACCACGTAGCGCTGCGTCCCGTGCGCGCCGCGCACCTCGCGGTACCAGTCCCCATCACCGGGGACCGTCGTCGTCGGCGCGTGACTCGTGCTCGTGCTCGCGTGCGAGCTCGGCGCGGGGCTCGGCGTGAACGGCGCAGCGTCGGCCGCGGCATCGGCGGCCGCGTCCTGCTCGAGCCACGCGAGACGCTGCGCGACCGCGGCGTGATCGGGCGCGTTCGGCGCTTCCTGCTGGTACTGACGGAGCGCGGCGATCGCCTGATCCTGGTGACCGAGCCGCTCGTGCGTGAGCGAGATCGCGAGCAGCGCGGTCGGCGCCGTCGGGAGGTGCGCAGCGCTCGCGGCCGCGTAGCTCGCCTCATACGCCTCCAAGGCGGGGAGATACTCGTGCGCGTCGTAGTGCCGTTGCCCCTGCGCGTAGAGATCGTGCGCGCGGCCCGCGGCCGTGTCCGCTTCGGTTGGCGTCTGGTCTGCCGGAACGTGCGGGGGCGGCGCCGGATCGTGCGGCCGCGACGGAGACGGGCTCGCGCTCGACGTGGACGGACGCGACGTGCTCGGGTGCGACGTGCTCGGGTGCGACGTGTGCGACGTGCTCGGGCGCGAGCTGCTGGGCGCCATGCTGTGCGACGGCGGAGCGCTCGTGCTCGGCGCGCTGCTCGTGCTCGAGCGACCGTGATAGGGCACCGGCTCGCGCGGAACCTGCTCGACCGGGATCTGCAGAACGTGCGCGATCGCGCGACGCGTCTCGTCGTTCCACGTTCCATCGGTGCGCCACGAGGACGTGACCACGATATGCGCGAGGCCGTGGTGGGGATCGCCCACCTGCGCGGCCGCCGTCGCCATCGCAGCCTGGAAGCGACGGATGTACTCCGTGCGCGCGGTCGGGTTGAGCGCGGCCGACTGCACGGCGTGCAGCGCATCGCGCGCGGTCGGACCGACCGGCGATCCTTCGCGCGGGGTCGGCTCGTCGTCGTGGCTCGTCGAGGGGCGCGACGTGCTCGGCCGCGACGTGCTCGGCCGTGACGTCGAGGGCGTCGACGTGCCGCGCGCTCGGGACCATGCCGATCCGCTCGACGTCGGGCTCGTCGTCGTCGTCGAGGTGCGCGGCGCCGTGCTCGTCGAGGTGCTCGTCGAGGTGCGGGGCGCCGTGCTCGTCGAGGTGCGCGGGCTCGTCGTCGAGGTGCGCGTCGAGCTGCTCGACGTCGTGCTCGAGCGCGTCGGGGTCGTCGCGGGCGGCGCGTCGGTCCCGAGGATCACGGCGAGCGCGTCGCGCGTGTTCGTTCCGTACAGTCCATCGACGCGCAGCTGCGGCGTGCGACGCGGCCGATCGCCGTTCCATGCGTTCTGGAACGCGCGGACCGCGCTCGAGCGACGCGTGCCCGTGGCGCCGTCGGTCAGAACGCGACTCAGCGAGCGCGCAGCCGTCGCGAGCGCCGGCCGAACGCCGGGCGTCGTGCTCGGGCTCGTCGAGGTGCGCGGGCTCGTCGTCGGGCTGCTCGTCGTCGGCGCGGGCGCCGGATCGGCAGACGACGGCGCGGGCTCGACGGGGAGCTGCCGCGCCTGGGCATCGCTCGCGGTCGTCGCGCGATCGACGGCCGCGCGCGTGTCCGCCGAGACGCTCGTCGGCGACGGCGCTTCGTGCGCGATGCGCTGGGCACTGTCGAACGCCGTCTGAGCTGCGGCCGCGGCCGCGGCGTGACCCGAGCTGCTCGCGCGCGTGCGGAACGCTTGAACCTGCGCGCTCGTGCGGCCGGCGCATCCGGCCCACCGACGCACGTCGGCCAGATTGTCGACGGGAACGGCGTCGGGCGCGCGCTGACAGAGCGGGCCGGTTCTCGTAGTCGACGGCAGGCGCGGCGTCGTGCTCGTCGACGTCTGGCCGCTCGCTCGCGAGCTCGCGCCTCCCAGCGCAGCGGCGACGGCAGCGAAGGAAGCGAGCATGAGCAGCGGGGCGGCGGCAGTCATTCGGGAACCTCTCAGCGCCAGTGCGTGCAGCGTGGAGACAAGTAGCGGAGGTGCGCGCGAGCGAGGGAGCGGAACTCGCTCTGAGACATCGGCGGCATGCCGAGACGCGCGGAAGGATCCTCGAGCCCGTCGATCGTGCCGTCGCGCGTGACTACGGCGTGCATCTGCGTTGGAGCGGGGGGCGGCGGACCGTTGACGATCATCGGGAACGCAACGGCGAGCGGGAATCCCCGGGCACGCAGCTCGGCGGCGCGCCATGGCGCCAGCGAGTTACACGAGGCTCTGCCTCGTTGACGGATGATCGGGATGGTCGGCCAGTCCTGCTCGCAGAACTGAATGCACGTGGGGGGCGGGATCCAGATCACGCCCGACTCGTAGATCGGAGGCTCCACGTGCTGCGCGAGGTGCAGGACGTTGAACTGCGTAAGCGCTTCGAGAGCGACGGCGGCCGTTTCGAGATCCGACGTCGTGGTCAGGAAGAGAGCGCGCAGCACGGGAGCTCCTTCGATGGTGTGCCGGCGGTTACCGGCGGGTGGTCAGCTCAGCCGCACTGCGTCGGGGCGGCCTCGCCGTAGACCGACGCGTAGAACGGGTGCGCGGCCGCGTCGCGGTTCTGCACGCTCAGGGTGATCTGCACGCCGGGGTTGGCGGTGATCTTCTTGAGCGACGGGATCGCCTGCGGCGTGTAGAGCGTCGCCGCCGTCACGCCCGCGAAGTCGAACAGCGGGACCGTGCCGATCCGGAAGTCCGACACGAGGAAGAACGGCTGGATCACCGAGTCGACGACGAGCTTGTAGGGCTTGAAGATCGACTGCGGCGACGCGACGATCACCGCCACGCCGGCCGCCACGATCGGCGTCGCCTGCGAGAGCGGGATCGAGGAGAGCCCGACCGGGCCCGGCTCGCTGGTGCCCACCGTCGGGTGGACGATCAGCGGCGCCTGCGCGGGCGAGCCCGCCGGCACCGCGCCCGGCGCGCGGAACAGCGTCGGGGGCAGCGCGAAGCGCGAGGCCTGGAGGAGCTGCGCCACGCGCGGGTTCTGCGCGGCCGCGACCGAGTGCAGCATCGGGAAGCGCGCCGTCAGCCCGGCGGCCTGCCCCATGATCATGTTGTCGTCCTGCTGCTCGAGGCCCGCGAGGATGACGCGCGCTTCGTGGGTGGCAGGATCGATGTGCTCTCCGCGGTGTCCGACGATCGAGTAGGTCATGGTGATCTCTTTTCTTCTTTCGCGAGGGGTAGGAACCGCTCGGCGGTCGATGCGGCGGGGCCTTGATCGGGGCGCGGCGGGATCGACGGAACGAGCTCCGCGAGCGCGCGCGAGCTTCCGCCCGCGCTCATGCGCTCGCGCGTTGATCGATCAGGGAGCGTCGGCCGCGCTCTGGCGGCGCTCCATCATCTCGAAGCCGGACTTGTACGAGTAGATCGCCACGCCCGTGTTCCCGAGCGCACGGCTGATCCGCGCCATGTCCTTTCCGCCGACCTCGAAGAGCGCGAGGCCGTGCCCGACGAGCGCGGTCGCGAGCGACGTCGACATGCCCCACACCGCGTCCTCGCCCCAGCGACGATCCGCCATGCCGAGCGCGAAACCGCCCACGGCGGTCACGCCCGTCGTGAGCACGTGCTCGGTCTGCTCGTTCGCCTTCTCGCGCCAGCTCGTGAGCTGCGAACGAACGCGCGCCAGGTTCTCGTTGGCGGTGCGCTGGGGGAGTAGCTGCAACATGATCGGGACCTCCGGGAGACGTGGCGCGCCGGTTCGCGGCGCGGTTGTGCGTTGGAGCTCCGAAGCTGCTCGATCACGGGGCGCGGATGCACCCTGGTTGACGGGATGCCTCGTGGCAGGAAAACTCTAGGGGTGACGGGCGATCGACGGCCAGGCGGACGACCGCGCGAAAAGACGCCGCGCACCGTGCAGGTGACGGTGTTCTTCACGCCCGAGGAGTGGAGTCAGGCGGAGATCATCGCGGCGTCGCGCAGCTGGTACCAGCTCGCGGCGTGGTTGCGCGAGCTCGCGAAGCGCGAGATCGCGAAGCCAGAGAACGCGGCGATTCTCGGCGAGGACGAGATCGAGCGCGCGCGTCGTGTGCTCGCCGTCGCGACCGCGAAGCGAGAGAAGCGAGTGCGGCGGGACGCAGCTCGGCTGCTCCGTTTGTCCGGACAAACCGCGACGGCATCCGGTGACCCGTCGAGCGCCCCAGGTGCACGCGAACGCGCTCGAGCATCGGGCAGCGCTGGACGCGTGACGGGGACCTCCGCGACGTGACGAGGCCCTCCGCGACGTGACGAGGCCCTCCGCGACGTGAT